>CAZMMG010000064.1:0-10740 GCA_964567355.1 uncultured Neptunicoccus sp. | reverse complement strand
CTATTGCCTATCAACTGAACGGGCAACCGACCTATGCGCTGGAAGGCTCGATCTTTATTGCGGGTGCCGTGGTGCAATGGCTGCGTGACGGGCTGGGCATTATTGATGGCGCAAGCGAGACCCAAACTCTGGCTGAAGCCGCCGACCCGGAACAATCCGTGGTTATTGTGCCGGCCTTTACGGGGCTGGGCGCGCCCTATTGGGATGCAGATTGCCGGGGTGCTGTTTATGGGCTGACACGCAATTCAGGGCCAAAGGAACTGGCCAAAGCCGCCTTGCAAAGCGTTGCATTTCAAACCCGTGATTTGCTGGAAGCCATGCGCAAGGATTGGAACTGGGGCACAGACACCGTGTTGCGCGTCGACGGTGGCATGACCGCAAGCGACTGGACGATGCAATATTTAGCCGATCAGTTGAACGCCCCCGTAGACCGCCCCGAAGTAACCGAAACCACGGCCAAGGGTGCGGCTTATCTGGCTGGTTTGGCGGTTGGACTTTATCCAGAACCCGAAAAGTTTAAAAAAACATGGCAGCTTGAAAAACGTTTTGAACCATCCTTATATGATAAGGATAGACAAAAAGAGTATGGCCAATGGCAAGACGCAGTACAAAGAACACTTTCGCGCTGATACTAGCTGTAATCGGCACTGCGATAATGGTGGGGGGCTGGATCGAAGCTTCTGAAAAACCAGTGCCAAAAAGGCCACTGCCGAACATCTCTAACGCATGCAACCCGGAAAAATACACACATTTGATCGGTCAGGATAAATCCGTTCTGGATGGTATGACCCTACCTGAAAAAACGCGCATTCTTGGCCCGGGAATGGCAAGAACCATGGATTATTTTGAAGGACGGTTAAATATTTTTCTGGATAAGCCCGGAAAAATCAAGCGCATTGCATGCGGGTAGGTTTGTCGGTCAGGTCAACTGGGCCTGAAACTCGCGAATAACACGTGCGTAAGTATCACGCTTGAATGGCACGATCAAATCCAGCAGTTTTTCAGGCGGCAGCCATGCCCATGCATTGAATTCCGGCACTTCGGTTTCAATATTGATCAGGTTATCATCCCCTTGAAACCGCATCAAAAACCATTTTTGTTTTTGCCCGCGATACCGACCTTTCCAGAGTTTTGGCACCAGATGATGCGGCAGATCGTAAGGTATCCAGTCGGCTGTTTCAGCCAGCACCGTGACAGCACTGGCCGGAATGCCGGTTTCTTCTTCCAGTTCGCGCAAAGCCGCGGTGCGCGGGGTCTCACCCTTTTCAACACCGCCTTGCGGCATTTGCCAAGCATCGGGTGCGCTGTCAATTCGCTGGCCCGCAAAAATGCCGCCATCACGATTACAAATCATCATGCCAACGCAAGGCCGATAGGGTAGTGCCAAAATTTCGGCTTCGGTCATTTTAATTAGCCCCGGACAAAACTGTCAAACCCTTCAAAACATCAATCGCATAAGACAGTTGATAATCTTGATCGCGCAATTTGGCAGCCGCTTGCTGAGCTTTGCGCTCATCTTCAAGTTGCTTTTTTTGATCTTCGGTCAAGCTGTCATTTGCCAAAGCACCACGTAAATCAGACTCAAACCTTTGGTATGGATTTTTTTTGACAACTTCGCCTTCTTTATTGGCAACGTGTTGTTCAACCAGAATATCGGGGGAAATGCCCAAAGCCTGAATAGAGCGGCCCGACGGCGTATAATAGCGTGCGGTTGTCAGCTTAATACCAGAACCACCCTGAAGCGGCATAATGGTTTGAACCGAGCCTTTGCCAAAACTTCTGGTGCCGATCACCACTGCACGGTGATGATCCTGCAACGCACCGGCGACAATTTCAGAGGCCGATGCAGAACCGCCATTGATCAACACAACCAAAGGTTTGCCGTGGGTCAAATCACCCGGTTTGGCATTACGGCGATCACTGTCTTGTGTATTGCGGCCACGTGTTGAAACAATTTCGCCTTTTTCCAGAAAAGCATCCGATACCAACACCGCTTGGGTCAGCAAACCGCCGGGATTGTTGCGCAGATCCAAAACAAAACCGTCGACCTTATCTATGCCGCCCGCCGCTTTGGCCTGTTTTTCAATACCGTCTTTCATATTTTCATAGGTTTGTTCGGTAAATCCAGACAGGCGCATCACGACAGCGTTGCCTTCCAGACGAACTTTGGCGGCCTTAACCTTGATTTGATCGCGTACGATCTTGACATCAAACGGATCAGCCGTGCCTTCGCGCACGATTGTCAAGATAATTTCCGATCCAACCGGCCCGCGCATAAGCTTGACCGCCTCATTCAGCGTCATATCTATTACCGCTTTGCCGTCCACTTGGGTTATGAAATCGCCAGATTCAATCCCCGCTTTTTGTGCCGGTGTATCATCAATCGGCGTGATAACTTTCACAAAGCCGTTTTCCTGAGTTACTTCAATGCCAAGGCCACCAAATTCGCCGCGCGTTTGCACTTGCATGCTTTTGAACTCATCCGCGGCCATAAAGTTTGAATGGGGGTCAAGCGATGTCAGCATTCCGTTGATTGCCGCCTCGATCAGTTTTTTCTGATCCACCTCTTCCACGTAACTTGAACGAATGCGTTCAAACACACTTCCGAACAGATCAAGTTGTTCATAGGTCGATTTCGTTTGTGCGGTTTCCTGCGCAATAAGAGGCCCGGTAAAATTTGCTGTCAGCAAAAAGCCAGCCATTGTGCCGGTTGCGGCTGCTAAGAATAGTTTTTTCATTTGCTTTCCTAAATATTGCTTATAGCAAACCAGTTTATCGGATCGACAGGCTTACCGTTGTTTCTTATTTCTATATAGAGCGATTCTTGGCCAATAGTGCCACCACCTTTTGACGCTTCGATCAAAAAATCTTGAGCTTCAGGCTGTTTTCCGCCCAAAAGCCCTATTGGATCGCTCGTATTCACAATTTGCCCGAACTCCACATAGATTTGATCAAGACCGGCTATAATCATCAAATACCCGGGTTCCGGCTCCAGAATGACGACTTTACCGTAATCCAAAAACGTGCCGGAAAAACGTATTGTTGCAGATATCGGGGCTGTCACCAAGGACAAGGCGCGTGCGGTAACAACGATGCCGGGGCGTTTAATGCCTGCGGCATCGGTCTCGTTGAACGCTCGCAGCAAAGCACCAGCTGCGGGCAATGGCAATTTGCCCTTGGAAGCAATAAATGGGGGTTTCCCGCTTTGATCCGCAGGCAAAGGGATATCCGTCAATCCGCTGGCAAAAACACTCAGCGATTTACTGTTATCCGCCAAAATCTGGGTGCGCACCGGATCGGAGGCAAAGCGCATTGGCAATTCGGTGCGTTCACTAATAGCTGCGGCTAAAGCAACGCGTGCATCTTGCGCGCCTTTTAAACCCTCTTGCAATTCAGTTTCGGTTTTCTTTTGTAAATTGCTTAACCCGGTCATTTCTTCGACCTGAAAACGTAATTCTTTTGCACGTGCTTGCAACATAGGCGTTACCTGCGACATAATCATACCAGAGCGCGCTGTACCCAGCGGCCCTGCGGGGTGGATCATCAGCATCGGTGTACTGACGCGCTGCATGGTTAGCAAAACACCCAATAATTTACTGATCTGGTCACGACGGTTTGTCAATTCTCGCCGCAGCACCTGTTCGCGTATGGTTGCCGCCCGCAGGCTTTCGCGCACAGCCAATAGACCGTCTTCATAAGCCCGAACAGTTTGGCTAAGAGCCATCACACGGTCATCGGATTTTTCGGCTTTTTTCAGCGCTTCCGCCGCCGCCTGTAACTCGGTCGCCGCCGTTTCGGCCAATTGCATCGGCGTGGTGGCTTGCGCACCCCATGGGGCAGTGAAGCCAAACACTGTGGCAACCAAAACCGTAGCTGTAAACCTGTTTAACAAATCAGAGTTTCGCCTGTCATCTCTTCGGGTTTCTCAAGTCCCATCAGTTGCAGCAAACTGGGTGCCAAATCGGCCAACCGCCCGCCTGAACGCAGCTTGGCCCGTTTTGACCCGCCGATCAAGACCACAGGGACCGGATTTGTGGTATGCGCCGTATGTGGCTCGCCGGTTTCGGGGTTCACCATGGTTTCGCAATTGCCGTGATCGGCACAAACAATCATCGCACCGCCTTGGGTGTGAAGAGCATCGATAACCTGCCCCAACCCCCGATCAACCGCATGGCAGGCAGCCATGGCTGCGGTTAGATCACCGGTGTGCCCAACCATATCTGGGTTGGCGTAATTAACCACAATCAAATCGTATTTGCCTGAATTTATCGCGGCCAGCAAATTTTCGGTCACTTCAACCGACGACATTTCGGGTTGCATATCATAAGTTGCCACTTTCGGGCTGGGGGCAAGATAGCGGTCTTCATCTGTGGCTGGCTGTTCAACGCCGCCATTGAGGAAAAATGTCACATGCGGGTATTTTTCGGTTTCAGCAATACGAAGCTGTTTCAGCCCCTGTTTTGACACCCATTCACCCAACGTATTTTTGATCTCGGGGTCTGGAAACACACAATCCATATAGGTATCGTGACGTTTTGAATATTGCGCAAACCCAGTCATGATCGCCAGCTTCGGGCGCGGGCCGGTTTTAAAGCCGTCGAAATCCGGGTCGGCAATGGCAGACAGTATTTCGCGGGCGCGGTCGGCCCTGAAATTCAGGAACAACAGACCGTCCGCGTCCTGCATGCCCTTGTAATCACCCAGAACCGTGGGGAGAAAAAACTCGTCCGTAATGCCCGCTTCATATCCCGAGGCAATCACATCTTGTGCGCGTGCTGCATGTGGCCCTTCACCATTGACAATAGCGCGGTAAGCCAGTGCCACACGATCCCAGCGATTGTCGCGATCCATTGCATAATAACGCCCCGAAAAGCTTGCCAAGCTTACCCCTTTGGGCATTTTCGCTTCCAAATGGGTCAAATATCCATTTGCCGACTTCGGAGCCACATCGCGCCCGTCACCGAACAGGTGCAAAGCCACAGGCACACCTGCGGCGGCAATGGCACGCGCCGCCGCAATCATATGATCGATATGGCTATGCACCCCGCCGTCCGATAAAATCCCCGCCAAATGCGCGGTGCCGCCGGATGCTTTCAATGCTTCAATAACCCGTTTGATCGCGGGCAAGGTTGCAAATTCGCCGCGCTCAAGAATGCCTTGAATACGAAACAGATCGGTCTCGATAACCCGCCCTGCCCCGATATTCATATGGCCGACTTCCGAATTGCCCATCTGCCCCACAGGCAGACCGACATCGGGGCCAAATGTCGTTAACGTGGACGCAGGACATTGCGCCATAATACGATCGAAATTCGGTGTCTCAGCTAAAGCAGGCGCGTTGTTTTCGGTGTCGTCCCGCAAGCCCCAACCGTCAAGAATACACAAAATCACGGGTTTGGGCGTTGTCATTGGTCGGGTTCCTTTTGCTTATGGCCTTACTTATGCCGCCTTTTGAAAAGGTTCAACCGTACATGGTGACGCCGCCTTCCAATTTGACCAACCCGAAATCTACTTTATACTGTGGTCTTTAAGGGAGTAATTTCATGGAACGCCTAAAGCTGATGTTCAGCCACCAATCCATTCAACTTATGGCTTGTGCCGTAGGTGCGGGGATTATTATTGCGCTGCTTTTCGGGCCTATGTGGCTTTGGCTGTTGGTGCCGTTAGGCGTTTTGGTACAAATGCTGAATGAATATTCGATCCACCGTTTTTTATTCCACTGGCCTGCACCCGAAAGACAATGGCAGTTCGATATTTTGTATCAGGTACATTATGGCCACCACGATTTTCCGACCAATAAAGAGCTGTTTTTCGTACCCGTCTGGTTTGCCATTCCGATGCTGTGCTTTAACTTCCTTGCACTTTGGGGCGTGCTTTCGTTTATCACCGCACTTGCCCTGCCCATCGCCGCGATTGTAATTCTTGTCGGCGGGGTTGGTACGTTTCTGTTTTACGAATGGTTCCATATGACGGCACATATGAATGTGCCCAAACTCTGGGTGGAACGCCATGTCACCACCTTGCACAACCAGCACCATTTTCGCGATTTTTCAAAGTGGTTTCATGTGTCTCCGGGGGGGCAGATTATCGACCGGGTGATGGGGACTGCGATTAACCGTGACACCCTGAAACAGCAACAGCGCATGGAGTTTATCCGCACCATGGGCCTGCGCCCAGATGACCCGCGCCTTGTATCTGCACGTCTGCGCTTTGCGGGTAAGTACGGGTTTAGCGAGGCGGAAATTGAACGAGCGGCGATGGTTTAAACCCGATGATAGGGGCTACCCGCCAAAATACTTGCCGCGCGGTAGAGCTGTTCGCACAGCATGACGCGGGCCAGCATATGGGGCCAGACCATTTTGCCAAAGGATATGGAGGCGTCGGCTTGATTGCGTAGTTCACGGGTCAATCCGTCAGCACCACCAATGACGAAGCACACAACAGGGGCACCAATGTCGCGCCAGCCTGCCAGTTGTTTGGCAAATTCGGGGGATGTTTGTAGTTTACCGCGTTCATCAAGTGTAACAACCACCGCCCCTTTGGGGATGGATTTCAGAAGCAGTTCCGCTTCTGCCTGCTGTCCGCCGCCTTTTTTGTCTTCCACTTCAACAATTGAAGCACCGGTTAAGCCCAGGCTGCGGCCACTGCGTTCAAAGCGGGTCAGGTAATCGTCGATCAGGTCTTTTTCGGGGCCATTGCGCAACCGGCCCACGACGCAAAGTTGCACACGCATATATTATACGCTTTCAGGCTCGCCCATTGGCAGCCACATTTTTTCAAGCTGGTAAAACTCGCGCACTTCGGGGCGAAAAACATGGACAATAATGTCGCCTGCATCCAGCAAAACCCAGTCGCCTGTGCCGCTGCCTTCAACACGGGTTATCACGCCGATGTTCTGTTTCAGGCGATCCGACAGTTTCTCGACGATGGCCGATACCTGACGCGATGAGCGACCGGATGCCACAACCATATAGTCCGCGATTTGCGATTTACCCTGCAGATCAATCGTTACTATATCTTCCGCTTTATCATCTTGAAGGGAGTTCAAAATCAGATCGAGCATCGACATGCTAGGAATATTTTTACTGGCAGCTTTTGCTGCCTCAACACGTTCAGTCAGAACCGTGTCCTCCGTATAACGCACCGATCCTTGGTGCTAAGGTGTGTCTAGGGTATCACCCGATAAATTATCGGGCAAGGGGGTCGTATGGCAGAACGAATTGTTTAAGCAAGTGTAAAATTACGGTGTTTTTTAAGAAAAAGCGTGTTTTAGCTAGAGTTTTGGCAGTTTTGAACGAATCAGTGCCGCCTACGACATGTGGCACAGGAAGAAAACGCACACTTAACTGCTGTCAGACGTTTGCATATTGTATACAGACACGCGGCATTGCCCTTAAGCCAGCAACTCTGCGGCAAGGTTTTACTCATTCTTTAGCTGTTGGTCATAAAAGGCGGGCCCGCCATTTGCGGTTGTATATGCCGAACAGGGGAGTTGGCCCCCGCACCTAGTTTCATCGATTGATTTCGGTGGTTCTCTCATTTGACGCTGTTACCCGCCCTTTGAAAACCCGTTAACCACTTTTGCTAGCAAAGGGGTTATACCTTTGACAGGGTTTAGGATTTGTTAAGGCGGCGTTCGTTGGATGGCTCCAAACAAAAACGGCCAGCAAATATGCTGACCGTTTGCTTAATTGTATCTTCGCTTAATAACGGTAATGTTCCGGCTTATACGGCCCATCCACGCTGACGTCGATGTAATCGGCTTGCTCTTTGGACAACTCGGTCAGGTGCACACCAACCTTAGCCAAGTGCAAACGTGCGACTTTTTCGTCTAGATGTTTTGGCAGGATGTATACTTTATTGTCATACTCATCGCCCTTGGTCCATAGTTCGATCTGCGCCAACACTTGGTTGGTGAAAGATGCCGACATCACGAAAGATGGGTGGCCCGTAGCGTTACCAAGGTTCAGCAAACGGCCTTGCGATAGCAGGATCATACGGTTGCCTGATGGCAATTCGATCATATCGACCTGATCCTTGATGTTTGTCCATTTCAGATTTTGCAAGGCTGCAACCTGAATTTCATTATCGAAGTGGCCGATATTGCCGACGATAGCCATGTCTTTCATTTCGCGCATATGCTCGATGCGGATCACATCTTTATTGCCGGTTGTGGTGACAAAAATGTCGGCGGAGGTAACAACCTCTTCCAGTGTTACAACCTCAAAGCCGTCCATCGCGGCCTGCAAGGCACAGATTGGATCCACTTCGGTGACTTTCACCCGCGCACCTGCACCTTGTAGTGAGGCAGAACAGCCTTTGCCAACATCGCCGTAGCCACACACAACGGCGGTTTTACCGGCCATCATGGTATCTGTGGCGCGGCGGATGCCGTCGACCAGCGATTCTTTGCAGCCATATTTATTGTCGAATTTCGATTTGGTTACACTATCGTTCACGTTGATTGCAGGGAACGGCAACTGGCCTTGATCCATCAACTGGTACAAACGATGCACACCGGTCGTGGTTTCCTCGGATACGCCCTTGATTGCATCGCGCTGTGCGGTGAACCAACCCGGATTTGACGCCATACGTTTTTTAATCTGGGCATAAATTGCGGTTTCCTCTTCGGATGTCGGGCTTTCCAGAAGATCGGTTTCGCCGGCTTCGGCACGCGCACCCAACAAGATATACAATGTCGCATCACCGCCATCGTCGAGAATCAAATTGCAAGGGCCATCTTTGAACAGGAAGATGCGATCCTGATAATCCCAATGCTCTTCCAGTGATTGGCCTTTAATGGCAAAAACCGGCGTGCCGCCTGCGGCAATCGCCGCCGCTGCGTGATCCTGTGTGGAAAAGATGTTGCACGATGCCCAGCGCACTTCGGCACCAAGGGCAATCAGGGTTTCGATCAAAACTGCAGTTTGAATGGTCATGTGCAAAGAACCCGCAATGCGTGCACCTGTCAACGGTTTGGTGTCACCGAATTCTTCACGCAGCGCCATCAGGCCCGGCATTTCAGTTTCGGCAATATCCAGTTCTTTGCGGCCAAACCCAGCCAAAGAGATGTCTTTTACAATATAGTTGTCGGCCATGTGTGGCTCCTTTATTAAAAATTTCGATCTTGGGGTGGCATGTAGCACCCGAATTAGGTATCGACAAGCGTTGAGACCCTTGGAGATTTTATGAGCCGACAACCTACACCACCTAGAGCCTGGCAACGGATGTTATCCGGGCGCAGGCTGGATTTGTTGGATCCCTCTCCATTGGATATTGAAATTGAGGATATTGCACACGGGCTGTCGTTTGTCGCACGTTGGAACGGGCAGACCGTTGGCGATTATCCTTATTCCGTGGCAGAGCATTCGGTGTTTGTGGAAGAATTGTTTAAACGCCTTAACCCGCGTATAGACTTGAAATGGCGGTTGGCGGCATTGCTGCACGATGCGCCTGAATATGTTATTGGTGATATGATTTCGCCAGTAAAATCCGCCGTGGGGCCTGATTATGGTGTATTGGATGACCGGTTGACCGCCGCCATTCATCTGCGCTTTGGCCTGCCCGCTAAAATTCCCGATGTGGTCAAGCGGCAGATTAAACGTGCGGATATACTATCGGCTTGGTTGGAAGCGGTGCAAATCGCGGGGTTTTCAACTGAGGAAGCGGATAAGCTGTTTGGCAAACCGGTTTTATCAGACTTGCCAAAGCGCACCCTGCGACCGCATGCTCCCAAAGAGGTCAGAGGGCGATTCTTGGAACTTTTTTCGGATTTGACAAATGAATAAACTAGACCCTGCAAAATTATATTACATAGACGGCTCGCCGTTTGCGCGGCTTTGCCGGATATTGATCGATGAATGGCAGTTGCCGGTGCAAAAGGTCGAAGTACCCTTTCCGCTGCCTGACGATTTCTTCGAGATCAATCCCATGGGGCAAGTGCCTGTGCTGGAAACCATCGGCGAAAAGATTTTCCCGACCGCCCAAATCGTGGAACAACTCTGGGCGATGACTGTAGCGGCAACTCCGCCTTATCTGGATCCGCTTGCAGATCGTCAATTGCTAACAATCATTCTAGGGATGGGTAATTTTCTGGTGGCGGCAGTTCAGCAAACCCGCGCCGGGTTGGAACAGACCGGCGAAAACAAACTTGGGTTTAATCCCGCCGAGCGACACGGAGAGCGGGTTCAAAGATGTCTTGACTGGATTGATACGCGTGCGGAAAACTGGCTTACAGGAGAAGAGCCAAATGTCTGCGATTACGCCCTTGCCTGTTTATTGCTTTGGTCGGATGCCCGCCACCCTATCGAATGGCGCAATCGTGCCAAACTGGTGGCTATCGTCGATAGATTACAGGAGCGGCCAAGCTTCAAAACAACCACCCCTGCACCCTTAAAAACCTAACATCTATTAACTGATTTACGCACTGCCAGCTTTTAGTGCCAAGTTGCGTTGGCATTGCAAATCTTTGCGACGTTGTTGATCCAGATAAAGTTTATGTCTTAACTCATCACGGTAATCAGTGTTTGGTTTATTAGCCTCCAAACCGGAAGCCGTTATTAATGCATCTGCTATAATAGTTAACATATCGAAATCCTCGGCTTGTTTTGTTTTATAAAACATGCCTAATTACAAAGGTAATTGCGACTTAAAAAAATTTTCCATATGTTAGGTAAAATACCAAATAACAGGACTGGACAAGTACCCCTCCACTATCCTCGCTGCTTTCATTCCTAGCCA
>CAZMMG010000063.1:0-10754 GCA_964567355.1 uncultured Neptunicoccus sp. | reverse complement strand
GTGTTAATATCGTTGAAGGCGCGATTGCTGAGAAAATTAGCCAAAGAGGCGCGGTTATCACGGTTAAAACCAAGGATGGGGCCAGCTACAAGGGATCACATTTGCTGATGTCTGTTGGGCGCAAACCAAATACGGACAATCTGAATTTGGCAGCGGCGGGGATCGAACCGACACGTGCAGGCATTAAAGTGGATGCAGCACTGAAAACCACCAACAAACGGGTTTATGCCATAGGCGATGTTGCGGGTGGGTTGCAATTTACCCATGTGGCAGGTTATCAGGCGGGGGTGATTATCCGATCCGCGCTGTTCGGATTGCCATCGAAAGCTAAGACAAATCATATTCCGTGGGCAACTTATATCGACCCTGAAATGGCGCAAGTGGGTTTGACGGAAGCACAAGCGCGCGAGGCACATGGCGACAAGTTGGAAGTTTTGCGTTTTGAATATGCTGAGAATGACAGGGCCTTGGCGGAATTGGCAACCACGGGGCTGATCAAGGTGATGATCGTCAAGGGACGGCCTGTTGGGGCCAGTATTGTGGGCGCACAAGCTGGTGAACTGATCCAGACATGGGCCTTGGTAATAGCCAATAAGTTAAAAATCGGTGCGGTGGCGGCAATGGTGGCACCATACCCGACGCTGGGCGAGATCAATAAGCGGGTTGCGGGGCAGTATTATAGCCCCCGCCTGTTTGAAAGCAATTTTGTGAAAAGGATGGTGAAACTGGTTCAGCATTTTTAGTTTTGTCTGCTTGTGACGGCTTATGGGAAGCACGTTGCAACCACAGGCTGTGAGCTATAAGCTTTATCTATTGAAGCCCTAGGGGGGCATATGTTTTTAAAATCACTATCCGGGCGTTTTTTGTTGCTGACGATCATTTTTGTGATGCTCGCCGAGGTGTTGATTTTTGTCCCATCGGTGTCGCGGTTTCGGGTGGAATATCTGCAAACACGGTTGAACAGTTCGCAACTTGCTTCATTAGCTTTGCTGGCGTCCCCGAATGACATGGTGACCCCGGAGCTGGAAGCCGAATTGTTGCGCAATGCGGATGTGCTGAATGTGGCGCTGCAAAGGGACAGCATGCGCGAACTGATATTGTCATCACCGATGAAAGCACCGATAGAGCAATCCTATGATTTAAGGAATGCAAGAGCTTGGACATTGATCGACGATGCGATGTTGGTTTTGTGGCGTACGGATAATCGCGTCATTCGGGTGCGTGGCGAGCCGGTAAATCAAGCGGGTTTACTGATTGAGGTAGCCTTGAATGAAAAACCGTTGCGTGATGCGGTGATTGCTTATGGGGCCAATATCCTGAGCTTGTCTCTGTTTATTTCCATAGTGACCGGGGCATTGTTGTTTGTCGCGGTACGGTGGCTTCTGGTTCTGCCGATTAGTCGTGTGGTGTGCCAAATCCGTGAATTTGAAGCAGCTCCAGAAGATGTTCGAAAAATCATTCAGCCACGGGCAGGGGCCACCGAATTACTGGAGGCCGAAACCGCTATTCAATCAATGCAGATACAGCTTAGTCAGTTGTTGAAGCAAAAGGGGCATTTGGCTGATCTGGGCGGGGCGGTTGCTAAAATCAGCCATGATTTGAGAAATATGCTGACAACCACGCAATTGCTGGCTGATCGAATGGAAATGAGCGACGATCCAATGGTGCAGAAAACTGCCCCAAAACTGATAACGTCATTGTCGCGTGCGGTTAATTTATGCGATAGTACATTGCGGTTTGGTAAGGCGGAAGAAACTGCCCCCAACCTGAGAAAATTTTCCATGAAACCTCTGTTGCGCGAAGTGGTTGATGCAGAAATGCTGGCAATCGGAGACGCGGATATTGAGGTTTCTTTGGATGTAAAAGAGCCAATTACCCTGCGTGCAGACCGTGAACAACTTTACCGTATCGTCAACAACATCGTGCACAATGCTTGCCAAGTGCTGGCGGTGCAAAAGCAACATGGCATTATTAAGGTAAAGGGTCGCGAAACTCCTGAGAATTGGGTCATTACCGTTTCGGATAATGGCCCGGGCCTGCCGCAAAAGGCCCTAGACAATCTGTTTACGCCATTTGAAGGCGGTGCGCGGCGCGGCGGCGCAGGGCTGGGACTGGCTATTTCAGCGGATCTGGTCAAGGCGCATGGTGGCACGATAGAATTGCTCACATCGGATGCCAATGGCAGTGCATTCGAGATAAATTTGCCCAAAGACAGTGGCAAATAGCGCATAACACTGGAAAAATCGCACAAACCATCCTAGTTTTGACAAAGTCCGTGGCTAGGCGCGGAGAAAAACAAGAGGCATGAAATGCAGTTGACGATGATAGGAACTGGCTATGTCGGACTGGTTTCCGGGGTGTGTTTTTCCGATTTTGGCCATGATGTGAAATGTGTCGACAAGCTGGTGGAAAAAATAGATGCTTTGGCACGCGGTGATGTGCCGATCTATGAACCCGGCCTGAATCAGATGATGAAAAAAAATGTGGCCAATGGCAGGCTTGGGTTTACGCTTGAACTGGAAGCGGCAGTGGCGGTGGCGGATGCGGTGTTTATCGCGGTCGGCACGCCGACGCGGCGCGGTGATGGGCATGCGGATTTAACATATGTTTATGCCGCTGCGCGCGACATTGCGCGCGCCTTGAAAGGCTATACGGTCATTGTCACAAAATCGACCGTGCCTGTGGGCACCAACCGCGAGGTTGAGCGGGTGATCCGTGCTGAAAACCCGGGTGCGGATTTCGACGTGTGTTCCAATCCGGAATTCCTGCGTGAAGGCGCTGCGATTGAGGATTTCATGCGTCCTGACCGTGTTGTGGTCGGGGTGGAAAACGAGCGTGCCGGGGATGTCATGGCGAAAATTTACCGCCCCCTTGCGCTGCGCGAAGCTCCGATTGTTTACACTGATCTGGAAAGCGCCGAGATGATCAAATACGCCGCCAATGCGTTTCTGGCGACGAAGATTACTTTCATCAACGAAATAGCCGATCTGTGTGAAAAGGTCGGGGCCGACATTAAATCGGTGTCCAAGGGCATGGGGATGGATAACAGGATTGGCGGCAAGTTTTTACATGCGGGGCCGGGCTATGGTGGATCATGTTTTCCGAAAGACACCAAGGCATTGGCACGTATTGGGCAGGAACATGCAAGCCCCGTAAAAATCGTTGAAACCGTGATTGCGATCAATGATGAACGCAAGCGGCAGATGACGGACAAGATCATGTATCTGTGCGGTGACAAGGTCAGGGGCAAGAAAATTGCCATACTCGGTGTGACGTTCAAACCCAACACCGATGATATGCGCGATAGCCCGTCACTGACCATTGTGCCGGCGTTGGTTGGGGCTGGTGCGGATGTGCATGTGGTTGATCCGCAAGGACGCAAAGAGGGCGAAGAGCTATTGCCCTCGATCAGTTGGGTTGACGACCCTTACAAGGCAGTAGCCGGGGCGGAGGCAATTGTCATCCTGACCGAATGGAATGAATTTCGTGCCTTGGATTTAAAGCGTCTGGCAACGGCGATGAAAGTCCCTAGAATGGCTGATTTGCGCAATATATATGACCCCGCTGAAGCAACCGCTGCCGGTTTTGAATATATTTCAATCGGGCGGTAAACGATTTACTTTTGAGATTTGGTCTATAACACGGATGGTGCTGGTGCATTTACCGAAAAGGATGTCTGAATGTTTGATGAATTTATCAATGCCAAATTAGCTTATACCCATATGGCAAAGGCTGCGGGGGATGCCTGCCAAACGGTGATTACACCTGATGATTTTGCCACTGCTGCCGCAGAGATCACACTTTGGCAGGGTTATGCGCCAACGACTTTGCATCATTTGAAGGATTTAGCTACCACGCTGGGCTTGAGCGGCATTCTATACAAAGACGAAGGCCCGCGGTTTGGTTTGGGTAGTTTCAAGTCGCTTGGCGGGGCTTATGCGGGGTTGCGGATATTGCAGCGCGAACTTAGCGCGCGGTTGGGAAAAAAGGTCAGCATGGCCGATATTCGGGCGGGAGTTTATGCAGCTGAAGTGGCAAAGATTACTTTGGCCACGGCGACTGATGGCAATCATGGGCGGTCACTGGCTTGGGGAGCGCAGCGTTTCGGGGCGTGTTGCCAGATTTATATTCACTACGAGGTCAGTGAAGGCCGCGCGAAAGCGATGCGCGATCTGGGGGCAACCGTGACGCGGATTGACGGCGATTACGATGCGTCCGTGGATCAGGTGCGTAGGGATGCTGATGCCAATGGCTGGTTTGTTGTCTCGGACACATCTTGGGAAGGTTATAAACAACCACCAACGGATGTGATGGCGGGTTACGGGGTGATGGTGCGCGAAATTGTACGGGATCTGGATACGCCCCCGACCCATGTGTTTTTGCAAGGCGGTGTCGGCGGCTTGCCGGCGGCTGTGGTGGCAGGTTTGCGCCAGAATTGGGGCAATGCGGCACCACGTGTCATTGTGGTCGAGCCGGAACTGGCGGCGTGTCTGTTTGACAGTGCCAAAGCGGGGGTGTTGACGCATTTTGCCATTCAAAAAGAGTCGATGATGGCAGGCTTATCTTGCGGTGAGCCGTCACCTCTGGCTTGGGCTATTTTGCGCGAAGAGGCTGCGGATTACATGACTATCCCCGAAACCATCGTCGCCCCCGCCATGCGTTTGCTGGGCCGACCTGTGGGTGATGACCCAAGCATTGTCGCGGGCGAGTCTGCTGTTGCGGGTCTTGCGGCGGTGATTGCGGCGACTAAGCAGAGCGCGTTGTGCGAGAAACTGGGTCTGAATGGTGCCTCACAGGTTTTGGTGATCGGCTCAGAAGGGGCCACTGACCCTGAAATTTATGCGGAACTGATGGCGGGGTGATAGGATTAAATCTAGACCGCTGCCTATTTGAAGGCATTCCCGAGTATAAATCAAAACCTTCTTGGGTTTGTGTAATAGTGAGCGGTTAGTCAAAATCTCCGTCAAAATCATCATAGTCATCATCAAACTCCAACGACGATTGTGCCATCATAATAAATGGAAGTGCTGAACCATCTTCGTTCACCCGCATTCCGTGCTTATCATAATGTTGGGTGCGGCGCGCTTTTAAAGCTATTAAAAACATCAAAACCCCTATCAGGGTCATCCCGCCCGTAATTGTTATGGCTGACAGAACGTCATCTTGTGGCATGCCGCGATCCAGCATCGAAAAAACACCGAATACCATGACGATTGCGCCTAATAAAAAGCACAGCGACAGAAAAAGAACAATTCCACCGCCCAGTCCGAATTTGCGTTTTTGTATTGTTGGTGAAGCGGCTAAAGACGCAGCGTTTGGTGTGCTTGGTTGCGGTGTTGCCGGCATCGGTGGCGGCGGTGCGACAGAAATTTTTCCAAAAGCCAGATCCGTTGCCTGATGGGGTGTCATTTCCTGATCTGCCTCGGGACAGAAAATAGAGCCCCCCTGTCCGATAAAGCTATAAATACCAGCGTTGCTTTTTACTAGAATATGAGGGGGGCAGGGGTCGTCGGTCTCAGGGGTGTCAAGCGGCGCCAAGTGCAGCATGGCAATTAGCAATTGGGGTTCGTTCAGTTTACCGCGCAATTTGGTTGTGAAATCCCCGTTGGCGGTTACCCAATCGTCTGAAACGCCTTGTGTCTCTACCTTTAGTGTATTTACCATAACTTTGTCCCCCGCAGTCCGTCTAGGTAATATAAACAATTCAATCAAATATAATTGTCAACATCCAAGATAGTAGCACACAATTCAACTGAGAAAAGCGCAACATTTGCATATTATCAATAAGTTTAAATTTGTGCTACGGTGCAAAAATTGAATTATTTTAATCTGGCACTTGAGGGTATTTTAGATGAGAGCGTCTATATTGAAACTTATTATTGCAACCTGGATCGGTCTTGGGCTTATGTTTGCGCCCCTTGCTACCTATGCCCAATCCACTGTCATACGTACCCTTAAATCCGGATTTTGGGAAGGGGGGGTCAGAGCGAATGCACAGGGCAAGGCCAGTTATTGTTATTTGCTGGGGCAGAAATCAAATGACGAATTTACTATCCAGATTTACTGGAACCGGCAGGGGTTTCATCTTTTGATTTACAGTAAAAACTGGACACTGGATAAAGGTCATAAATTTCAGGGTCGGGTCTCTATTGACAGAAAATTCAGCGAACTGGTTGACGCATCGGTGTTCGATAGCGAGTCGATTGATTATCTGTTCGGCTTTGACAATAATGCTATTGCTGCTTTTAAAAGCGGCAGTCGCATTACGATGGAAGGCCCGGCAGGACAACGAACATTTCGTCTAAACGGCACCCGCAAGGCCCTAGACGTGCTGCAAGCCTGTGCCAATGAATATTTAACCCCCAATGAAGGGCCTACAAAAAACCTTGGCACAGCCGAAACAAACACAGAGGTTCCTGATTACAATAAGGGAATACGCGCCTATAAAGCAAAAGATTACAGGTTGGCACTAAATGAATTCAGACCCTTGGCAAGCAGCGGGAATGCCAAAGCCCAGAACAGGCTGGGTATTATGTATGCCAAAGGCGAAGGCGTTGATAAGGATTATGAGCTTAGCGCCAATTGGTTTCGCAAGGCGGCAGATCAGGGGCATGTCAACGCTAAAGCCAACCTTAAGCAAATACTTTCGCGTATTTCAGCTGAAACAGGACAAACCGACACCACAGTTGACATTCCAAGTAATGGGAATCCGGTAGTACCTTCATTCGCCGATGAGCTGGTAACACGCGCATTGGATATTATTGCCGGGACTGAAGACGGTAGCCTGGAAGATGCCTACAATCTGGTGGATAAAGCGGCGGATTTGGGGGATAGGCGTGGCCAGTGGATGGCCGGGCGCATGGCAATTTCCGGGGTCGGAACAGATGCAAACCGCACAACAGGGCTGGCCCGTATTCTGGTTGCAGCTGAAGCAGGCCATCCCGAAGCACTGACCTATATGGGATTGCACTATCTGCAAGATGGCAATGCCGCTACCGATGAAACCGGCATGGCCTATCTTGAACGTGCCGCCGATCAAGGTCACGCACCGGCAATTTCGGCCTTGGTGTTTTTTGAACAGGAAGCAAATTGATGCTGCGGACTTTAACACTGTTGGTGCTTTTGCAGGCTTTACTGCTGGTTCTACCCGCTATCTCGCCTCAATATTCCGCATATGCCAAAACCAAACCGGCCCCTTACGGTGCCCAGAAATGGCGCGAAAAAAAGGGTGCAATTACCAATGGTGATCGCGAAAGGCTGGCCAAGTTCACTGCCTATCTTGGTGGGCGGCCTAAAGGCGATGATGGGCGCACTGAGGCAGCAGCACACCTTTCGATCAAGGGAGACCCTGTATTTAACAAACATCTGAAAGACAATCGGCTGGAATTGCTTGATTCCATCGATAATTATACCGGCCTTCAGGTGGTGCTTGTACGCGACAAGGATACCGGGCGGGTATTTGTGCTGCCACGGGGAACAGAAGCGGATCACGAAAAAATCAGGGACGTGGCCAAAGCCGATCTTGGCAGTTTTTATTCCGGCCAGTTGAAAATCGGCAAAGAGCAATACGCATCCGGCAAAGAAAAAATCGCGGGCTGGATCAAGAAATACAAAGGCAATGTCGAGGTCATCGGCCATTCGCTTGGTGGGGCCATTGCGCAACGGATTTTTCTAGACAATGCGGAAAATATCTCCTCGGTCACGGTGTTCAATTCACCTGGTCTGGAACTTGATACTGTCAACATGGCCATATCAAAGCCATCGCTTCTGAAAAAAATGATGAACCCCGACGGCAGCCGTAAACTGAATATTTTCAATGTCAAAAACGATATTGTCGGGTCGGGTGGCGGTATCATGGTTCCGGGCAATGTGGTGATGGCAGAAGGCGGGCCTTTGGCCGAAGGTTGGGGCAATGCCCATACCAAACTGATCTTCGGCCCGGATGTGAAACGCGAACCGATGGATTATTACCGCTATCAGTCATGGCGTGATCGCAGCGGGTTTATTGTCGAGGATGTGACCAAGGATGTGGCACGTGCATGGTTTAATATAACCAACTTCAAAAGCCCGGTTAAAAATGAACTGCGCGACCTGCTTAGCCGGCTTACGGACTATGAAAACACCATCCTGCGTGAGGTTGACCGAAAAGAGCGCGACAAGTGGCGCAAAAGAAAAAAGAAAAACCGGGGTAAGGATAAAAAGCCAAATCTGGACAAGATCGTGACTGCCGTCATCGACAAAAACCAGTTGGATGTCGAAAAAGGGCGCAAGCTGCCAGCCACGAAAAAGCCGAAGAAAAAGGTGGTGAAAAAACCGAAGAAACAGAAGGCTAAACCGTCAACGCCTTCAACAGGGGATATGTCAGGTACATATGCCGGTAAACTGACTGGCAAAGATTTCTATGAGGGGACACTAATTTGGGAAATCCTTAACGGAAAATTCAGTTTTAGCATTGATGGCACCAAAGTTTCTGGGTCACTCGAAGGTACGGCCAAAGAGAGGGATGTATATAACATTTGGCAAGAAAGTTACTTGGTTTATGCTTTTAAAGGTAAAATCAAGGGCAAATACGATTCCGGATCTGGAAAAATTGATGCCGCTGTTACTGGCAACTGGAGTGGCCAAGGGGAGCGAGACATAATTGACGAAGGTTATTTTTCAGCTGATCGTGGCAAGAATGAATTTAAGGGTAGATGGAGGATTGAGGGTATCGGGAATAGGTTCCTGGATACATACTATGGCGATTGGCAGGCTGTGGTAAAAAACCAGACTGTTACCGAAGACGTTAAGAAGGAAAGCTCGGAACTGACCAATTGGGGCGCATATATGTGCAGAACCTACCCCGACGAGTGGGGTCAAATGGCCCGTATGGGTGTTATATGTAAATAACCGCTGTTCACTTTTGCTAATCACACATTGCGGCTGACAGGCTGCCCTCTAGGCTGGACGCTATATGTTTCACGATGGGATTATAATGTTTCTTCTGATTGGCCGGGTATCGCAGGTATATATGGTTGGCGATCATCGGGTCGCAGCCTTGCATAACTACAACTTTTTCATAGATAATGTCCGGCCCCAAAAATCCCGAATAGGCAAACCAGTTATTTTTGGCAACGTTGTAAACGATATCTACCCCGTCATCATGGGCATAGCCCAAGGTTTCTTGCCTATAGCCGGCCAAGATGTCAGCGGTCACGACAAGATTGCCAAACACAAGGATCTGCCCCAGCCCGTCATCGGATATCCATGTTTGCCCATCGCCATTGTCCGAAGGCGGCTGGGCGCTAAACCCATGCGCCGGAATAGAGGCAATGGTGCCAAAACGGGCATTGTTGTAAATCAGCCACTGGCCTGCATAGGCTGGTGATGCGGGCATCGTCGTTGCAGGGCTATCTGTGGTTTCCGACAAATAGTTGTCAAAACAATCAATCAACACATTGACCGCATTGCGCGTCCCTTTCAATCCGAATGATTTGTCCCCATTTTGGGTTGATAACGTAATCCTTTTGCCTGCCTGTAGGGACTCAAACGTAGGCTCGTCATTGCCTAAAAGAAAATCGATCCCTGTCTTTTCGGGGATGCGGGCAGTTACCAGGCCGTCGAAAGTATCTTCAATAACCACACGCGACTGATATTCGTTTTCGGGGGTCAATGCCCAATTCTCATTATAAAGAATAATATGCAGCCCCTGATTGTCGAATTTCAGAAGAATCCAGAATGCGTTGGTTCTTCTGGCCAAATAGCAAGACGAGGCTACGCCCTGTTCATTGCCGCGAACGGCACCATGCCAGACACCCGATTGCAATGGCCTAAGATATGTTCCTGGCCAAGCTGTCGCCGGTGTAAATAAAATTCCAAATGCAAGAAAAGTGCCAGTAGTCAGAGTGCGAATAAAATTTATCATCTAAATTACTCCATTTCATATATGGGCACCTATAAAACATATGAAGCAAAGTCAGTTATTGTAATATAGCAACACCACCAAATTGCGGTTGTATATGCCAGCGCAATTTCTGTGGCGGTTTGGATGTCCGCCCACTGAAAATCGTATAACAGATGAGCCAAAATGTAAAGTTGACCCAGTATCTGCTCCTCGTAATAGCTTGCCTAAACAAGAGCATTCTGCTGCAAATATCCTTGTCATTTACTGAATAAAATCGTAGCGGGCAATATGCCCTTTCTAAAGTAATCAGATGACACCCATAAATATCCCACCCGAAAAACATTACATCACCCGAATTGGTTGGCTGCGGGCTGCGGTTCTGGGGGCGAATGATGGTATTGTTTCAACCGCCAGCCTGATCATCGGAGTTGCCTCAGCGGGGGTGGGGCATGGCGATATTCTGTTGGCGGGAACCGCTGGCCTTGTAGCTGGTGCCATGTCTATGGCGGCGGGAGAATATGTTTCTGTCAGTTCACAATCCGACAGTGAAAAAGCCGATCTGGCGCGTGAAAAACGGGAGTTGGAAATCCGGCCCGAACAAGAATGCCAAGAGCTAGCCGACATCTATCAGGCACGTGGGATTGATCTGGTTCTGGCAGCGGAAGTTGCAAGACAACTGACCGAGCATGATGCTCTGGGCGCTCATGCCCGTGACGAGTTGGGCATGGTGGATACGGCCCAAGCTAACCCTTTGCAAGCGGCGCTGTCATCGGCGGCATCCTTTACCGCAGGGGCGGCCCTGCCGCTGGCCGCGGCTTTGGTCACCACGACTGGCAATACAGTCGGTTTGGTAACTACGGTTGTGTCAATG
>CAZMMG010000062.1:0-10896 GCA_964567355.1 uncultured Neptunicoccus sp. | reverse complement strand
GATCGAAGATTACGCGGTGGAAATTCTGTGATGCGCGCTGCCGTTATCCAGTTTCCCGGCTCTAACTGCGACCGCGATATGGCGGTAGGATTCGACCGTGTATCAGACGGCAAAACCCGTGCCCAAATGGTCTGGCACAAAGAAAGCAGCCTGCCGGCGGGCTTGGATATTATCGGGATACCCGGCGGCTTTTCCTTTGGCGATTACCTGCGCTGCGGGGCGATTGCCGCGCGCTCGCCTATTATGCGATCAGTTATCGAGTTTGCCCGAAAGGGCGGCTATGTTGTCGGTATCTGCAACGGCTTTCAGGTGTTAACGGAAAGCGGGCTTTTGCCGGGTGTCCTGATGCGCAATGCACGCCTAAAGTTTGTCTGCAAAGACATTGATCTTAGGGTGGAAACAACAAATTCCGCCTTTACGAACGCCCACACTAAAGGGGATGTGGTCAGCTACCCCGTGGCGCATCATGACGGCAACTACACCGCCGATGCCGAAACCTTGAAAGCCCTGCACGGTGAAGATCGCATTGCCTATACCTATGTGAGCAATCCCAATGGATCGATCGATGACATTGCTGGCATCCTGTCCGGTAACCGCCGTGTTTTGGGCATGATGCCCCACCCCGAACGCCTGAATGATCCGGCTTTGGGTGGCACTGACGGCAGTAAATTATTCGAAAGCATCGCATCCACGCTGATTTCCGCTTAAATAGTTTTATAATTCTTCATTTTGCTTGAGCGCGATATGAACACCGCCTAGTATTCAAGAATGGTCAGCGATCCCCCCATAACCGTCCCAGAAAAAACAAATTCCAACATTTTTCTGCGGATCGGGGTTATATTTCTGCTTTTAACTGCGGTTGCTGTCATCTGGCTGAGTAATTTGTATTTCACCCAGTATTTCGACCATTCAACGCGTGCCAATGCAGAACGCCAGTTATCACTTTATAACGGGCGCATTATCAGTGATTTGCAACGCAGTGCCGTTGTACCCTTGCTATTATCGCGTGATACAATTCTTATATCGGCCTTGAATTCTTTCGATTTTGTCGCCTCATCACAACGTTTAATCAGTTATCACGACGAGCTGGGTACCAAAGAAATATTCCTGCTTGATGCACAAGGGCGTATTGTTGCCACAAGTGATCGCACCGCGTTGGGGGCCTTTCGCAGTGACAAGGCGGTTTTTGTATCGGCAATGCGCTCTCGTAATACTGTATTCACCAGCTTTGAAAACGATAGCGGCGGACGGGCTTATTACTTTTCCCGCCGTGTCATGAGCAACAATCAAATCATCGGCGTGATCGTCGTCGAGGTTGATCTAGACGGGTTGTTCAACACTTGGTCAAAAAATGATGCAACATTGATAGTTACCGATTCCAAAGGCACTATTTTGCTATCGACCGAACGGCAATTTGAAAATCAAACCCTGTCGGAAGCCCTGTCAAACCAACCTATTTTATCGACAATGGAACGGGCATTGCGCGCAACGGGCGAATGGAGCGGCTCTGTGGCTGACGCCTATATTCGCGGCCAGCCGTTGTTTCGAATTGACGAAAAAGTACCGTTTCAGGGTTGGAATATCGTTTACCTTGCCTCTTATGAAAGCATTCGCGCCCGTGTGAACGGTATCCTTGCGATAGAGATCATGGGCTATGCCGTATTGTTTGCCCTGATGTTTTATATCCTGTCGAAACGCGCTATTCGTAAATCCTTTGTTTTTCAGGCCGAATCCGCAGAATTACGAGCCTTGAATGAACAATTGACACAGGAAATCACCCAACGCCAAGAGGCCGAACGCAATTTGCAGGTCGCCGAGCAAAGTCTGGCGCAAAGTTCCAAACTGGCCGCTTTGGGCGAAATGTCAGCCGCCGTAAGTCACGAATTAAATCAGCCCCTGGCGGCCATGCGCACCTATTTGGCCGGGGCTAAATTACTACTCAAACGCCGTCGCCCAGAAGAAGCCATCGGCAGTTTCCAACGCATCGACGATCTGATCGGGCGCATGGGGGCGATAACCAAACAGCTTAAATCCTATGCCCGTAAAGGCGATGATGACCTGCATCCGGTAGATTTGCGAAATGCGGTTCGCGGCAGCCTGTCGATGATGTCTCCGCAGTTAAACCAGCTGGAAATCGAGATATCGGAAACCGTGCCCAAAACCCCTGTAATGGTGATGGGCGATGTTGTGCGCATCGAGCAGGTCATTGTGAACCTGTTGCGCAATGCTATTGACGCCATGAAAGGCCAAAATGAGCGGCATCTTGATATTTTACTGGTTGCGGGTGAAATGGCAAAGCTAAGCATCAAGGATAACGGGCCCGGGATTGAAAATCTCGATAACCTGTTTGAACCTTTTTACACCACCAAACAACCAGGTGACGGTGTCGGGTTGGGACTGGCGATTTCATCGGGCATTGCCAATGATCTCGGTGGGCGACTTATCGCCCGAAATATACGCCCGCATGGTGCGGTGTTTGAATTCCAGATACCATTGATTAAAGAAGAAGAAATAAAAGCGGCGGAGTAGCCAAATGGCCGAGCAGATTAAAATTGCAATCGTAGACGATGAACAGGACATGCGCGAAAGTATTTCGCAATGGCTGACCCTGTCGGGGTACCGCACAGTTACCTACCCCGATGCGGTTCATGCCTTAAAGGAAATTGATGCCGATTTTCCTGGGATCATCATATCAGATGTCCGCATGCCCGAAATCGACGGCATCCAGTTTTTGAAAAAGATCCAAAGCATCGACAACTCTATTCCAATGATCATGATCACCGGACACGGCGATGTATCCATGGCGGTAGAAGCCATGCGCATCGGGGCGTACGACTTTCTGGAAAAACCGTTTGACCCCGACCGCATGGCTGAATTGGCCAAACGCGCAGTCCATACCCGGCGGCTAACACTGGATAACCGCACTTTGCGCCGTGAATTGTCCGACGGCACGGTTTTGTTACGCAAACTTGTTGGCTCAAGCCCGGTTATGGATCGTTTGCGCGAGGATATTCTGGATTTGGCACAGGCGGACGGTCATATCCTGATCACCGGTGAAACTGGAACCGGAAAAAGCCTGATTGCGCATGCGCTACACGCTTGCGGGCCCCGCCAGGGCAAGAAATTCATCACTGTAAACTGTGCCGCTTACACCGAGGATGAACTATTGAAGCGCCTATTCGGGCCTAACAACGATGCAACGCCGTTTCTGGAGACCTCATTGGGCGGGACTTTATGTCTTGAAGATATAGAAAGCCTGCCGGCAACGGTGCAAGCCAAGCTGTTGAATGCCATTACCGAACATGACCGCGGCGAGGTTTCGCAATTGCGTATCATCGCGATTTCAAACGAGCCAGACCCCAACGCCCCGCTAGACCAGCTGCTGCGTCAAGATTTGTATTTCCGCCTTGCCGCAATGCAGCTTACCCCGCCGCCCCTGCGCCAACGCGGCGAAGACATTTTAACGCTGTTCACCCGTTACGCCGAAAATTTCGCCGATGAATACGGCTGTGCGCAACCCGAGGTTTCAGCCGAGGATGCCGCCAGACTGCTACAAGCCCCCTGGCCGGGAAATATTCGCCAAATGATCAATCTGGCCGAACGCACAGTTCTACAAAGCCGCCGCGGCAGTTATTCCATATCCAGCCTGTTAATGGCCGATGGCAAACAGGATACCCCGGATGTGATGGAAGACGGCAAACCGTTGAAAGAACATGTCGAAGCGTTTGAACGCATGTTGATCGACAATACTATGCGCCGCCACAAAGGCTCTATTCAATCGGTGATGGAAGAGTTAAAATTGCCGCGCCGTACATTGAACGAAAAAATGGCAAAGTATAGCCTGACGCGTTCGGATTATGTGGGCTGATGGGTATTACCTATAGTGCCACCGCACCGGTTGTTACGTCATAAATCAGCTTCAGGTTCAGTATTATAACCACGGTCGCTATGAGCCATGCCAAAACGGTCACCCATTTTGGCGCCGCAAGCCCTTTCATCTTGGCCTTGTCGGCGGTGAACATCACCAACGGGATGATAGCAAACGGCAATTGGAAGCTTAGCACCACCTGACTTAAAACCAATAGTTTTGCGGTGCCACTTTCCCCCCATAAAATCGAGACCACCACGGCGGGAAGGATAGCAATCACCCGTGTGACCAGCCTTCTTGCCCAAGCCGGCAGGCGCATGTTTACAAAGCCCTCCATAACAATCTGACCCGAAAGTGTGGCGGTCACCGTGGAATTCAGCCCCGAGCAAAGCAGGGCAACCGCAAATAGAACAGCGGCAAAGGTAACCCCAAGGGTCGGGTTGAGCAGCTTAAACGCTTGTTGAATTTCGGCCACATCCTGTTGGCCCGTGGTATGGAATGCGGCTGCAGACAGGATCAGAATGCCGGCATTGATAAACAGGGCAAAACTGAGCGCGATGGTCGAGTCGATTGTACCCATTTTGATCGCGTTGCGTTTGTCGGCATCGGTTGGGCCGATTTTGCGGGTTTGAATAATGGCCGAATGCAAATAAAGGTTATGCGGCATCACCGTAGCCCCGATAATCCCCAACGCCAAATAAAGCATATTGGGGTTTTTCAAGATGTCGGTTTGGGGAATAAAGCCTGATAAAATCGCACCCAATTCAGGTTGCGCATAGGCCATCTCGACAATGAAACACGCAGCTATAACGGATGTGAGCGCAATCACCACCGCTTCAAGCCGGCGAAAGCCCTTGCCTTGCAACCACAGGATTAAAAACACGTCCAGCGCAGTGATAACAACCCCGATTTCCAGCGGGATATGAAATAAAAGGTTCAGCGCAATCGCCGTGCCGATCACTTCGGCCAGATCGGTGGCGATAATGGCAAACTCGGCCAGTATCCACAGGCTGCGGGCCACCCATGGCCCGTAAGCATCGCGGCAGGCTTGTGCCAGATCACGCCCCGACGCAATGCCCAGACGCACACACAAAGCTTGTAGCAGGATCGCCATCAGGTTCGACAGCATCACCACGGATAAAAGCGTATAGCCAAAAGCCGAGCCGCCCGCCAGTGATGTGGCCCAATTGCCGGGATCCATATAACCGACCGCCACCAGATAGCCCGGGCCGATGAATGACGATAACCTGCGCCAAAATCCCCCTTCCAGCAAAGGTACGCTGGCATGTGATTCTGGCAATGACAGTACATTCGGGCTGTGCAGCCACGCAGCTTTTGGCTTCAAGTCGAGCACCAGCTCTCTTTCTTAGTTGCAAACTATTCTCAATTGCATCTAGAGCATACCCTGTGATGCGTCAAGCGTGAATACACCTGTCAGGTGATTGATTTCAAGGTGATTTCCAAATCACCATAACCGGTAAATCGCCGTTCTAATGGCAAGCCCAACTTGTCAGCGCAAACTTGCGCCTTAGCGTCCAGTTCTGGGTCATTGATCTGTGCTTGATAAACCACTTTGGTATAATTGCCGAAATACATATCGCGCAGTTCCGGATGGCGATCCAACCCCATCGGTTTCATGATAAAAGCATCAAATTGCTTGACCAGAAAATCGGTTAAATAAAACGCGGTTATTTCATCTTCCGAGGCTTTGGCAAAAGCCTCATTGCCTTCAAAAAAGCTGTAGCAATGCGGCCCCTCGACCATATCCACACCCAGTTCAGCACATTTGGCTTGCAACAAACCGCCAGTTCCGCAATCCGCATAGACCACAAAAATTGTCTTATAATCCTTGCTGTACTTCGAAACCGCTGCCTCTACCGCATCGGGGATTTTATCCGGATATAGATGTAGTTTTGCTGGCAGACATTGCAGATCCATATGATCCCAGCCGTTCAGCCGTTTTAAGGCCAGGATTTCATGCGCCAAAGCCCCGCAGGCAATTAGTAAAATACGCCCAAGCTTGGCTTCGGGCGCATCCAGTCCTTTTTCAGTCAATGTGGTATCATCGACGATTAATGCCATTCACGCACTCAGTTGGTTGTGCTTTTTGGCCATAAATTCCTTAGCCGTTTCCACCGCAACAGCCGCATCACGACAGTAAGCATCAGCTCCGATGGCCTTGCCAAACTCTTCGTTCAAAGGCGCACCGCCACATAGAACAATATAATCGTCGCGCATGCCTTTCTCAATCATCGTATCAATCACAACCTTCATATACGGCATCGTTGTGGTCAGCAGCGCCGACATGCCAAGAATGTCGTATTCACCGGATTCCAGCTCGTCCAGATAGTTTTCAACCGGATTGTTGATACCCAGATCTTTGACCTCAAACCCTGCCCCTTCCATCATCATGGTCACAAGGTTTTTGCCGATGTCGTGTATGTCACCCTTAACGGTACCGATCACCATATTGCCCATGCGCGGCGCACCGGTTTCCGCCAAAAGCGGTTTTAGGATGGTCATACCGCCCTTCATCGCGTTGGCAGCCAGCAGAACTT
Organism: uncultured Neptunicoccus sp.; assembly: GCA_964567355.1. Classification (GTDB taxonomy): domain Bacteria; phylum Pseudomonadota; class Alphaproteobacteria; order Rhodobacterales; family Rhodobacteraceae; genus Amylibacter. The sequence goes on along the minus strand of CAZMMG010000062.1, from coordinate 4,470 downwards.
CGGGCACAAATAAAATACCGTCGCGAAAGTCGATGCCGACAATGCGCATACCTTCCACAAGGGCTTTGGTCAGCACATCATATGGCATCCATCCGCGACCTAGCAAAATATGCACCGATTCTTCGATTTCCTCTTTCATGCCGTCATAAAGATCGTCGTGCATTTGCAGCACGAGCTCATCGTCGGACAATTCGGACAGGATGATGTCTTGTTCTTCTTCGGACATAGGTGATTCCTCTTGGTATTATTTTAGCACGTTTTAAGAAATGTCGGTGTTTTTCGGTTATTTTTCTTGGCGTTTTACGACAAGTCAGAACAATGCCGCGACTTAATCAAGCACAACATCAAGCCACCATCAAGCTCTGCGGCGATTGCGGCGAGGCTGTTTGATCGGGGTATCGCCAGTTCCATCATAATCGGATGAAAACGCCCCCAATGTGGCAATGATTTGTTCCAGACTTGGGATCGCCCCTTTTGGGGTGCTTTCCAAGGCCGTGCGCATTGCGGATAAATGCGCTGACATGGTACCACAACAACCACCAATAATACTTGCCCCCGCGTCACGGGCCAGAACCGCGTATTCTGCCATCAGTTCCGGCGTGCCATCATAATGGATATGGCCGTCGACATATTTTGGAATGCCTGCATTGCCCTTGGCAATAATGGGCCTTGTATCGCCGGTCTCGACAAATCCCAGCACGGTGCGCAACAAATCCGAGGCCCCCACCCCGCAGTTTGCCCCGTAAGCAAAGGGCGGATATTCCAGAGATGCGACCATCTTGACCATATCTGTCGATGTCACCCCCATCATAGTGCGCCCGGCGGTGTCAAAACTCATCGTGCCGCACCAGTCCGCGCCGACATTTTTGATCGCTTCGGCGGCGGCGGCATATTCTTCGGGGGCGGAAATCGTTTCCAGCCATAAAACATCGGCGCCGCCTTCCACCAACCCATGCGCTTGTTCTTCGAATATCTCCACCGCAACCTCATGGGTCAGTGTCCCCACCGCCCCCATGATCTCGCCGGTTGGCCCCATCGAGCCAGCAACAACGATGTCGCCCTTGGATTTATCTGCTACTTCGCGGCCCAGTTCGGCGGCAATCCGCGACAGCTCATGGGCCCGGCTTTGGGCGTTATGCAGCTTCAGCCTCGATGCATTACCGCCAAAGCTGTTGGTCAAAAACAGATCGGAACCCGCATCGACAGTATCTTGATAAAGCTTGGTAATGCGCTCGGGATGTTCAACATTCCACATCTCGGGGGCATCACCCGCCATCAGCCCCATATTGAACAGATTGGTTCCGGTTGCCCCGTCAGCCAACACAAACCCTTGTTTAGCAATAATTTTCTTTAATATTTCTGACATGATTGCGGCCTTCTTTCAAGCACGGCATACGACCGTTTCCTTGCCTCTGACATGTTTTTACCGATGAAACAAATGCATATTAAGCATAACAATCATGCAAATAATTCAACTACCCGTTAACCCAGATTTGCCGCCTCGGAAAACGCCCGTAATCGCTGGATCATCGCGCGCAATCCGTTGGATCGTTGCGCCGATAAATGTTGATCCAGTCCCAACCGTCCAAAAGCGGCAGCAGCATCGATTTCCAATGCTTGTTTCACCGTATGACCGGCAAAAAGAACTTTCAAGATCGCGATCAACCCTTGAACGATCATGGCATCCGATGCACCGTCAAAATCCAGTATTGCATCAGGCCCGAGACCTTGGATTTTCGGGACAAGCCAAACTTGCGAAGCACAGCCGTCCACCTTGGTTGCCGCGTTTTTCAACGCATTATCCAGATCAGGCATGGCACGGCCCATCTCGATGACGTGACGGTAACGGTCTTCCCACTCGTCCAGAAATTCAAAAGTTTCAACAATATCTTCAAAATTTTCAGACATACCCTATTCCTGTCCCAATTCCTGTTTTCATCAACTATGTCTACCGCTGGTAAACGTCCAGCTTTTTTCTTGGCTTGATTGCGAAGAAGGCTTTTCTTTAAGACAAATTTTGGGTATCCGTAATATCAGAGAAGCCGGGGGAACACATGAAAAAGATTTTAATCACCATTATAGCATTTGGATTTGTCACTGGATGTTTAGGCAGTTTTGGCGGCTCGGCAAACAGCAGTACCGGTAGTTCGGGTAGCAGCACTGGTAGTTCGGGCGGTAGCTCTGGTGGGTCATTCGGCAAAAGAAAAGTCAAAGAAGTTGTGCTCGAACAACGCATAGACGCCCCTGATGACCGTATTCTCATCCCGCAGGTCACCGAAGTTAAGATTATCAAATACCGTGGCGGTGCCATTATCAGGGCACGTGGCACGGTTGACAATCAAGGCTATAGCGAAGTTGATCTCGTTGCCCAGAATAACGGGGTGCCGGATGAAAAAGGCATCGTCACATATGATTTCAAAGGATTAGCCCCGCTTGTTCCTGTAGCAACACCAACGCCGCGCTCCAAAGAAGTTTACGCCGGTAATTCAATATCATCGATCCTATATCCGTCGATGAAAAAAATTCGTGTTATTGCAGCACAAAACCAGATCGTTGTTTCAAAATAAACAAGATAACATCAATAAATTAGCTACTGTCCTATCTGGGACATTAGTTTGCAAAGCTCTTTTCGGGCTAAAGTTTGATGATTTTCACTGAATCTCTGTGGGCCGACAAGGCGATTTTTCCGTCGCATAGTTTTAGTGCATTTTCACCAAAAACCTGATTGCGCCAGCCATTGAACACCGCCAGATCACGATCGCCACCCGCAACCGCATCCAAATCGGCGGCATTGCAAATCAGTTTGCTTGCCACCCCCGCCTGTTCCGCACTGGCCTTCAACAACACGCGCAACAGGTCTGACAGCCCGTCATTACCCTGTTTTTTCACCCGTACACTCGGGGCAACCGGATAATCCTTGGGCGCCACTTGCGATGCTGTCGTGATTGCCACAATAATACCGTCCGCAATAGCTCCGCTGCGTGCATCACGCAGCAAAAGGCGTGATTTACGCAACTGATCATGTGATGAAGGCTTGGTTGCGGCCAATTCCAACAGCGCATCATCCTTGTAAACACGGTTGCGCGGGATGTTTTTTGTCTTGGCATAGGTTTCTCGAAACCGTGCCAGTTCACGCACATACACCAGCATTTTACCAGATCCGTTCCGTGTTTTCACCCGTTTCCATGCCGCATCAGGTTGCACAACATAGGTGTCCGGACTTGTCAGAATGCCCAGCTCTTCTTGCACCCAAGCCTGTCGCCCAGATTTTTCCAGACAGGCTTTGAGATGTTCATAAACCACTCTCAAATGGGTCACATCGCCTAACGCATAAACCTTTTGACGATCCGACAAAGGCCGCGTGCTCCAATCGGTGAAGCGCGAAGATTTATCCAGCGGCGCATTAACAATTTTGCGCACCAGAGTTTCATAGCCCACCTGCTCGCCGTAACCACAAACCATCGCCGCCACTTGGGTGTCAAATAACGGATTGGGGATAATGCCTTTGTCAACGAAGAATATTTCAAGATCTTGGCGCGCAGCATGAAACACTTTAACCACGCTTTCGTCCTTGAACAAATCGTATAACGGTGCCAGCGACAATTCATCCGATAACGGATCAATTAAAACCGCGTTTTCATCGCCCGCCCCCGGATAAGCCATCTGGATCAGGCACAATTTGGAATAATAGGTGCGTTCGCGCAGAAATTCAGTGTCTACTGTAACGTAATCATGGTTAGCACATGTCGCACAAAAGGCGGCTAAATCGGAAGTCTTTGTTATTATTTTCATAGTATTGGCTTTATTGGGGAAACCCAGCCAAGGCAAGGCGGTTGCACAGTAAAATGCCAATTTCCAGAAAACTTGTTGGGGAAATTGGCTCCGACGGTAGGGATCGAACCTACGACCAATTGATTAACAGTCAACTGCTCTACCGCTGAGCTACGCCGGACCAAGTGCTGACCCCAAGGGGTCTTGCGACGCGCGGTATACCAAAGCAGATTCCGCGCGTCCAGTAGCATTTGACCGGCAACTCATGGTTTTTCTCACAAGCGTCAAACCAGACGAAATCTGCTTTCCGGTGAGATTTTATCACCAGCTCGGACAAGCTTTCTTTCCAATAAATCAAGCAGATGAGAAAAAACGTTGCGTGCAGCAGCCGGATACAGTGCGACGGGCGTTCCAACGTAAATCATTCGTGTCAGGTCCATCGGGGTTGCAGCCCCGTCCGCTAGGGCCGCAAGTATTTGCGATTCCCGGTTTTTGCGGTGGAAAATTTGGTAAGTCACCATCTTTTGTGGCGAACTCAGCCGGGCACCGTGGCCCGGGTCATAATAGCGATCGTCCGTCCGGCGTTGCCATTTTTCCAACGATGCCAATAACACGGCCAGCACCCCACCCGGCGGAACCCCCCACGTCGTCCGCCCTGGTCCTTCTGCCCCTCCGGCGCTGCCACCGCGGCGCGCCGGG
>CAZMMG010000061.1:0-10904 GCA_964567355.1 uncultured Neptunicoccus sp. | reverse complement strand
TCGTTATACTTATATTATTGAATGTTAATTGCACAAACACACTAGATTCGCAGCCAAATAAATCCAGATTTGGTTGTTTTGCCTTTTATCAAGCGTTCGATAATCAAGTGCTCTATAATCCAGTCTTCCCCTAGACCCCCAAACAGTGCCGCATGATCGCTTTTTGTGCGTGTAGCCGGTTTTCCGCCTCATCGAACACCACCGATTGCGGGCCGTCCATCACTTCGGATGTGGCCTCTTCCTCGCGGTGGGCCGGCAGGCAGTGCATAAACACCGCATCCGGGTTTGCGTGGGACATCAGCTCGACATTGACCTGATAGGGGCGCAACATATTGTGGCGGCGTTCGCGGGCCGATTGTTTATCGTGCATCGACAACCATGTATCGGTAACGATCAGATCCGCCCCTTCCACGGCTTTTTGCGCATCGCGAACGATTTCAACGGTCGCGCCCTTATTGCGGGCAAAGCCGATAGCCGCAGCATCGGGTTCCAGTGTCGAGGGGCCGGAAAATGTCAGATCAAAACCAAATTGCCCTGCGGCATGCAGGAACGAAGTGCAAACATTGTTGCCATCACCCATCCAGACGATTTTTTTGCCTTTGATTGGGCCGTAATGCTCTTCATAGCTCATTACATCGGCCATGATCTGGCACGGATGCGACTGATCAGTCAGCCCGTTGATCACTGGTACAGATGCATATTCGGCCAATTCCAACAAAACGCTTTCGTCAAAGGTACGGATCATGATCAGATCCACATAGCGAGACAGAACCCGGGCGGTATCGGCAATGGTTTCGCCGTGGCCCAGTTGCATTTCCGAACCCGACAGGATCATCGACTGACCACCCATCTGACGCACCCCCACATCAAAGGACACCCGCGTTCGGGTCGAGGGTTTCTCAAAGATCAGCGCGACCATATGGTTGGCCAGCGGCGCGTCCGCATCGGGCGTGCCTTTGGGTTGACCGGCGCGCGCCTGCTTCATGGCTTTGGCCTGATCAATAATCTTGTGCAAATCGGCGGCGTCTGTTTTGTTAATGTCTAGAAAGTCGGTCATAGGTCTGCCTCTAATGCTGTTGCGGCTTTATCAAGCCGGGCTACCGCTTGATCAATTTCTGCGTTCAAAATGTTCAGGGGCGGCAACAAGCGGATCACGTTGGCACCGCCTGGTACCGTCAATACCTGTTGATCATAGCCTGCCTTGACCACATCCATGTTGGTTACTTTGCACACAACGCCCAGCATCAGCCCCAAGCCCCGCACTTCAACAAAAATGTCGGGATGGCTTGCGACCAGACCTTCCAGGCGCTGGCGCAAACGGCCGGCTTTGGCGCTGACCTCGCCCAAGAATATATCTGTGGCGACAATATCCATCACCGCCCCACCCACTGAACAGGCCAAAGGATTGCCGCCGTAGGTAGAGCCGTGAGATCCCGCCACCATGCCTTTTGCAGCCTCTTCGGTGGCCAGACATGCGCCTAACGGAAAACCGCCGCCGATGCCTTTGGCGATGCCCATGATGTCGGGGGTAATACTGGCCCATTCATGGGCAAACAGTTTTCCCGTGCGCCCCATACCGCACTGAATTTCATCTAATATCAGCAGAATGCCGTTTTGGTCGCACAGATCGCGCAAACCGCGCATATAGGCGTCGGATAAAGGGATGATACCGCCTTCGCCTTGCACCGGTTCGACCATGATCGCGGCGGTGCTGTTGTCTATCGCCGCTTTGACCCTATCAAGATCACCAAGTTTGAGATGCACAAAACCGGGCAAAAGCGGCGCAAAACCCTTTGTCAGTTTTTCCGCCCCCGCAGCCGAAATCATCCCCAGTGAGCGACCATGAAACGAGTCCTCAAAACTGATAATGTTCACCCGTTCGGGATGGCCGTTGGCAACATGGTATTTGCGCGCCATTTTTACCGCGCATTCCATGCTTTCGGTGCCCGAATTGGTCACGAAAACCGTGTCGGCAAATGTCTGCTCCACCAGTTTGTCCGCCAATGCCTGTTGTGCGGGGATGTTATAAAGGTTCGATGTGTGCCAAAGTTTGGCCGCCTGCCCTTGCAGCACTTCGACCAGCTTGGGATGGGCATGGCCCAGAACATTCACCGCAATGCCGCCACCCATATCAAGATAGCGTCGCCCGTCGGCATCCACCAGCCAGCTGCCTTCGCCTGAAACGAAACTCAGCGGTGCACGGGCATATGTCGGCAACACGGATGGGATCACTGTTTTAACTCCTGATTTAATATCAAAAAGCAGGATTTGCAGGAAGTGTCCCTTATGTCAATTCCATAAGCTTCGGTTTGCATAAGTTGCGGCAACATTGTTTCCTTTCTTTCATAATAGCTCTGGTATCACCTGTAAGGTTCGCTTAAATAGATATGTTAGCCTCGAAAACGGCTTAATATTGGAGTATCCACATGTCCTGGACAGATGACCGCGTAGAAATTTTGAAAACCATGTGGCTGGATGGCAAATCCGCCAGCCAAATCGCAAAGGAATTGGGCGGTGTGACGCGCAATGCCGTGATCGGCAAGGTGCACCGTTTGGGCCTTTCCAATCGTGCAACACCTGCAAAAGCAAAAGCTGCCGCGCCAAAAGCCAAAGCCGCACCTAAAACAAAAGAACCGGCAAAGCCAAAAATGGTCGCAACATCCTCGACTTCGATGTCCGTGACTATTCCACCGCGCAAACCGATCATCACTGCAGGCAAGCCGCTGCCACCACAGCCCTCTAACAGCGAGATCAGCGCCGAGGCTTTGGCCAAGGTTGCCAATGTTGAACAAGAAGCAAAAAAGCTGAACCTGATGGAATTGACCGAACGCACCTGCAAATGGCCGATCGGTGATCCTGCCACGGAAGATTTTTGGTTTTGCGGCCTCGGCGTCGAAACCGGCAAGCCCTATTGCGAAGCCCATAATGGTGTGGCATTTCAGCCAATGTCGGCCCGCCGTGATCGTAGATCACGTTAAGTTTTCCATAATTCATGCGGGATTATTAGGGTTTATCTGTTATAAAGACATATCCGATCCAGAAAGTTAGGCCATGATACGCTATAGCTTGAAATGTGAACACGACCATACCTTTGACAGTTGGTTCCAGTCCGCTGATGCCTTTGAAAAGCTGTTGGGCGCGGGAATGATTTCATGTTCGGTTTGTGGTGCTGTGAGTGTGGAAAAAGCCATTATGGCGCCACGGGTTCGGGTTGCCAATAAAAAAACTCCTGCCGGCCCATTATCTGCACCGGCATCCCCCGCAGAACAGGCCTTGGTCGAAATACGCAAAAAAATCGAGGCAAATTCGGAAAACGTCGGTAAGAACTTTGCCTCCGAGGCCCGTGCCATCCATGACGGAGATGCGCCGGAACGCTCGATTTACGGCGAGGCAAAATTTGACGAGGCCCAAGCTTTGGTCGATGACGGCATCGCGGTCACAGCTCTGCCCTGGAACGACAAGAACAAGACAAATTAGGCGGTGCCGCATCAAAATAGACACCTGTCATCAAAAATTTACCTCAATGGCCCATTATGCATAAAACAAAAAAACAACAAGGCGGCAGCATGGACAAGGTTTTTATAGGTCCAACCCATAGCAAAGTCGAATATGTCCTTCCGGCTGCGCTGACTGGAACCGGCAATTTCAAACAGACACTGGATGCGCAAGATGCATATCCCGATTATTCCAAGGCCGAAATCCGCGCCGACGCCGTCATGCACATGATCGGGATCGGCGGATCGGTCGGGGCAATATTTGCTCTCATCAAACTTATCCAACAAGGCCCGGGCAGTTTAACCGACCAAATCGCCGTCTGGGTTTACGCTGGGGTGATGCTTATCGCCTTTTTTGCCTCGGCCTTTTACCACCTGACCCCGTGGGAACACCTGCGCCCCTTGTTTCGCCGCTTCGATCACGCCGCTATTTTCCTGAAAATAGCAGGCACATACACACCGCTTGTCATGTTGATCGGCAGCGATTTCAGCTATCTGATACTCGGCCTTGTCTGGCTCGCCGCGCTTTACGGCATGCTCCAGAAAATATTTTTCTGGAGCACCCCCAACAACGCTTCAATCCTGCTTTACCTTGGCATGGGATGGGCCAGCCTGGCGATTGCCTGGCCGATGCTGCAAACAATCCCCAGCATCAGTTTTTGGCTGACCGTGACCGGCGGGATGACATATACCGCCGGTGTTATTTTTTACAAATGGGAAAGTCTGAAGTTTTCAAACGCCATATGGCACGGGTTTGTCATAACCGCCTCCAGTTGCATTTATTTTGCGATCTATTTTGGCGAAATGGCAAAACTGGGTTTGTTTTAAATTTAGGGCTATTGTGTCCATATCGCCAAATTAACGCAGGACAAGCCCCGGACTTCATGCTAGGAAATGCGTATAAGCATAGTTTTTGCTGACCCCATACACCCGACACAACCAACAGGCCGCATCTTATGCGCAACCGATCTCTTGCAGATTATGAACAACAGCTCAAATGGCTGGCCCTGATACTGGGCCTATTATCAACCATTGCCATTGTGCAAAACTGGTATCCTTGGTCGATGTTTCTGGGCCTGCCGTTTTGTATCATCTGGATGTATTGCGCATGGCTGCATACGGAACGCCAGCTGAAATATATCAACATCATATTCGCCGCGGTTTACATCTACGGTATCGCAAAATATCTGCTTGGGACCTGACCCTATTTTGAAGCATTGAAGTCGCGGACAAAACCGCTTATTTCTGGCCAGAGCAAGGACGGATCACGATGACAAATAAAGATATATATCGCAACCTCAAACAGCTTGGCAGCGCCACGGCCCTGCCCGAAAGCCCCGATGAGGCCGAACTGGAACGGGTGCCGAACCCGCAAGCTGGCACGCCTTATTGCGTGCGTTTTACCGCGCCAGAGTTCACCTCGCTTTGCCCGATGACAGGCCAGCCCGACTTTGCCCATCTGGTGATTGATTACATCCCCCGCGACTGGCTGGTGGAAAGCAAATCGCTGAAATTATACCTTGGATCGTTTCGCAACCACGGGGCATTTCACGAGGATTGCACGGTCTCGATCGGCAAACGGCTGGTTGATCTGCTGGCCCCCGACTGGTTGCGCATCGGCGGCTATTGGTACCCGCGCGGCGGTATTCCAATTGATGTGTTTTACCAGACCGGACCTGCACCCGAAGGCGTCTGGATCCCGGACCAAGGTGTCCCGCCCTATCGCGGGCGCGGCTAAAGCTTCATGAACCTGTGGTAATTCTTGTGACCTTGCCTGAATTAGGTGTCTATGCCTTTGAAACCAGGCCTATTTGCAAGGCGCAAACAACCGCATAAAATGCCACTTACCTATTTGTGAGCGATCAAATGAAACAAAGAACGTCCGAGTTATTGATGCCCGCAGGCAACCTGCGCAAGCTTAAACTTGCTATCCTTTATGGGGCCGATGCGGTTTACTTGGGGACCCCTGACTTGTCTCTGCGCACAAAATCGGAGTTCACATTAGAGGAGGTTATCGAGGGAGTTGAATTTTGCCACGCGCACAAGAAGCGCGCGTATCTAACGCTTAATTTGTTTTCCCACAACAAGGACATTCCAAAGCTTGATGAATACATTGATACTGTTCGCAAGGTAAAGCCAGACGGGCTTATCATCGCCGACCCCGGCGTGTTCCAATATGTGCAAGAACGCGCACCTGAGCTGCCGCTGCATGTGTCAACACAGGCCAATATTTGTTCCTGGCTTTCAGTGAAATTCTGGGAATCTCAGGGTGCGGAACTGGTGGTTCTTGCGCGTGAAGTTTCTTATCCGGAACTGGTTGAAATTCGTGAAAAATGTCCTGACATCAGAATCGAAGCCTTTGTTCACGGGGCAATGTGCATGACCTATTCGGGGCGGTGCCTGTTATCGAACTTCATGGCCGAACGGGGCGCAAACCAAGGGAATTGTGCCAATTCGTGTCGCTGGAACTACACGGTAAAACTGCGTCTTAAAGATGGTACACGTGAAGAAATTACGATCACCGAAGAGAACTCGGATCTGTTTGAGTTTCTCCTCGAAGAAGGCTGTCGCCCGGGCGAGCTGATGCCAATCGAAGAAGATGATCGCGGATCCTACATCCTCAACTCGCGCGATCTTTGCATTATGCCAAAGCTTGATGAATACCTTAAAATTGGTGTCGACAGCCTCAAGGTCGAAGGCCGTGGAAAATCTGAATATTACGCTGCCATCGTCGCACGTGCGTATCGTATGGCAATTGATGATTATTACGAAGACCCCGAAAACTGGGATCCTAAACCTTATATGCGAGAACTCGAAGCCGTTGGAAATCGCGGCTATACCTTAGCTTTTCACGAGGGCCGTTTGAGCAATCTTGCCCATGATTATGAACACACGGCCTCTATCGCTCAGTGGGAATATGCAGGCGTGGTGACTGAAGTTACCGAGGATGCATTCTTGGTTGAGGCAAAAAATAAGCTTGTTGCTGGCGAAGTGTTGGATTTTGTCTCACCGATCTCGCGCGATACCGTATTGTTGCGTGCCTATGAATTTGAAAGAGCTGATAATGGCAAAATTTTAGATATTGTCCATGGTGGCAGCAAAACCGTGATCCGGCTGCCTTTCACCTTGTTTGATCATGAGGATATCAAAGATCTAAAGGCGCGCTTCCCGGTCTATTCAGTTATGCGTAAAGAACGGGCCCTGACGCCCGAGCAGTGGAACAGAATTCGCTTTGATAAACTCACCCAAAGTATGGAAATAAAAGGTGATACAGCAGGTAGCCAAGCCTACGATAAACGACGTGACGCATTGGTGGACAGCATTGCAGAAGGCGGAAATCACCGTCGGTTTAAGACCAACCGCGTTGGGGTCGAGGGCTGTTGCGCGAAGGGGTGTAATGGCTGTCTGATCTTCTGGCAAGGCGACCAATATGCGCGTTCACGCGACGTGTTATTGACGCGAAAGCAGGGGGAACTTCTGAGCCGCGCAGAGGCGCGTGCAATGAAGCCGCCTGAAAGAAAACTCTAAGGCAGGCCATTCTCTGACACATTGCCCCGATCCGGCAGATCACAGAGACATAAGGGGCAGGGCACTAGGTAGTTTTTCAAATCAGCCGCACTTTGAATGGCCGCAATCACCGCAGGTCATGCAGCCCTCGACCATCCGCATGCCGTATTGGCCGCAAGCGGGGCACGCTGGGCCGCGCGGGCGTTCACCCACGGCGATCATTTCGGCCTTGGGGTCGGATTTCAAATGACCGCCTTCGGTGGTGATAAATCCTATTCGGATCATATGTTGCTCAATCACACCGCCTATTGCGGCCAGAATGGACGGGATATATTTGCCCTGCACCCAGGCCCCGCCGCGCGGATCAAACACCGCTTTAAGTTCCTCGACCACAAAGGACACATCGCCGCCGCGCCGGAACACGGCGGAAATCATCCGTGTCAGGGCCAGGGTCCAGGCATAATGCTCCATATTTTTTGAATTGATAAACACCTCGAACGGGCGGCGTTTGCTGTTTTCGATCACATCGTTGATGGTAATATATATCGCGTGCTCGCTTTCGGGCCACTTGATTTTGTAAGTGTGCCCTTCCAGCGCATCCGGCCTGCTTAGCGGCTCGGACAGATAAATCACCTCTGCGCCAGTATCCACTTCAGGCGAGGCTTCAGCGGTTTCCGAAACACTTAGAACCGAGCCAGTTACGTCATTGGGCCGGTAGGTTGTGCACCCCTTGCAACCCTGATCCCAAGCCGCCATATAGACCTGTTTGAAATCCTCGAAACTGATATCTTCGGGGCAATTGATGGTTTTCGAAATGGAACTGTCAATCCATTTTTGCGCCGCCGCCTGCATGCGCACATGCGCCAAGGGTGCCAGCGTTTGGGCATTTACGAAATAATCTGGTAATTCGGCGTCACCGAATTTTTCGCGCCACATTTCAACCGCGTAATCCACCACTTCCTCTTGCGAGCGGGAACCGTCTTTATGCAGGACTTTACGGCTGTAGGCATAGGCAAAAACCGGCTCGATCCCGCTGGACACATTGCCCGCATAAAGGCTGATCGTGCCAGTTGGTGCGATTGAAGTCAGTAGGGCATTACGGATGCCGTTTTTGGCGATGGCATCAACCACATCCGCATCCATATCGCACATGGTTTCAGACGCCAGAAAGGCGTCCTTATCGAACAGCGTAAACGCGCCTTTTTCTGCCGCCAGATCAGCCGAGGCCAAATAGGCAGCACGCGCAATCTGCTTCATCCACAGTTCTGTGCGGTTTGCCGCCTGTTTTGATCCATAACGTTCACCCACCATCAAAAGCGCATCCGCAAGACCCGTCACACCCAAGCCAATACGCCGTTTTGATTGCGCCTCTTGCGCTTGCGCCTCCAGCGGAAAGCGGGATGCATCGACCACATTATCCATCATCCGCACCGCTGTGCGCACCAGCTCATCCAGCGCAACTGCATCCAGATCGGCATTATCCCCGAACGGATCTTTGACCAGACGCGCCAGATTGATCGACCCCAACAGGCAGGCACCATAAGGCGGCAAAGGTTGCTCGCCGCACGGATTGGTGGCAGCAATGGTTTCACAATAATGCAGGTTATTTTTTTGATTGATACGGTCGATGAAAATCACACCAGGTTCCGCATAATCATAGGTCGCTTGCATGATTTTATTCCATAAATCCAGTGCTTTAACTGTTTTATAGACCTTACCGTCAAATGCCAAATCCCAAGTGCCACCAGCCTTGACCGCCGCCATAAAAGCATCCGTTATCAGAACCGACAGGTTAAACATCCGCAGTCTTGCGCTATCCTGTTTGGCCTCGATAAACTGGTAAACATCAGGGTGGTCACAACGCATCGTCGCCATCATTGCCCCCCTGCGCGAACCTGCCGACATGATGGTGCGGCACATTGCATCCCAGACATCCATGAACGACAGCGGCCCGCTGGCATCTGCCGCCACACCTTTCACCGCTGCCCCTTTGGGTCGCAGGGTCGAGAAATCATAGCCGATACCACCGCCTTGCTGCATGGTCAGAGCGGCTTCTTTCAGCATATCAAAAATGCCCCCCATGGTGTCGGGGATCGTGCCCATCACGAAACAGTTAAACAACGTCACGGATCGTTTGGTGCCGGCCCCCGCAAGAATGCGACCAGCTGGTAGAAACTTGAAATCTTCCAGCGCTTCATAGAATTTTGCCTCCCAGACCTCAGGCTTGTCTTCAACATCTGCCAAGGCCCGCGCAATCCGCCGCCAACTGTCTTCAACCGTCTGATCCAAAGGCATGCCATCCGCATCCTTGAAACGGTATTTCATATCCCAAATCTGCTCGGCTATCGGGGCGGCAAAACGGCTCATGGCAAGTTCTTTCGATTCTAGGCGTGAGAATAGTGCCCTGCTTTAATCAGCTCTGGTCAATTCTACAACTCCGAATTAGGTTAACAAACATGGTCTCAAAAATCAACATCATCAAGTTAAGCGTCGGTTCCGAAAGCGTAGAAACCCTGACCGAATGGCAGGCAAAACGCCGTTCCCAAATGGGCCGCGACCATTCACTGCACATCACCCGCATGTGGCCAAGGCGCGAGGCAGAGATTTTCAATGGCGGATCAATCTATTGGGTGATCAAGGGCTTTGTTCAGGCCCGCCAACACATTATCGGATTTGAAGAGGTTATCGGCGATGACGGTATCCGGCGTTGCGGTATCATGCTGGCCCCCGAATTGATCCGCACCACCGCTGTTAAACGCCGCCCGTTTCAGGGCTGGCGCTATTTAACCTGCGAAGATGCCCCCAAAGACCTGCCCGAGGGTCGCAAAACCGACGATATCCTACCCAAGGATCTGGAAATTGCTCTGGCGGATATTGGTTTACTTTAAGGTCATGACCTTAAAATACTAAACTAGGTAGCAAGAGGTAATCCTACTTTTTCGATCAGTAAGCAGCCAGTTTAAGATAGATCAGGGTTTCATTCAGGCTGCCAGTCTGATTGATTCTGTTTTCAGAAAATCACTCCAACCCGTTCCCAATCCTGACAACCGCCTCGACCAACATATCAAGATCACTTTGTCTTGTGCGGTGGTTGGTCAGGTTCACCCGTATCGCCAGATGCCCGCCCAGTTGGGTGGTGGACGGCACCGCAATGCCATTTTCCTGCAAGCGCACCACGATTTCTTCGTTTTTTGCATCACAATCGCTGGCAAACCTATAGCGAAAGCAGCAGATATTCAGCGGCACTGGGGCCAGCATTTCCAGCTTGGGGTCAGCCTGCACCAGCTGTTCCAGATATTGCGCCTGTTCGATATTGCGGTCGATCACCGCCGCCAAGGCCGCAACACCGTGTTCCTTCAAATGCGCCCAAACCTTCAACGCGCGAAACCCGCGGGATAATTCCGGCCCGTAATCCACCGCCCAGAACGCCCCGCCCGCAAGGCCGCGTTCCGCGCCGCGCAAATATTCTGGCCGGTCGGAAAACGATTTGCGATGTGCCGCCTCATCACGGATCAAAACACAACCCGCATCGTAATTCACCTGCAACCATTTGTGAAAATCAAACGCCAGACTGTCGGCCCGCGAAAGCCCCGTCAAACGCGCCCGCGCATGTTTGCCAATCACCGCCGTCGCGCCAAAGGCCCCGTCGATGTGAAACCACTTACCTACATCCGCCGCAATATCCGCCAAGCCTTCCAGATCATCGATCGCGCCCATATTCACCGCACCCGCCGTGCCAACGATCAAGAACGGGGTAAATCCAGCGGCCTTATCCTGCACAATCGCCGCCTTAAGCGCAGAAATATCCATCTCGAAGGCTTCAGTACAGGTGATTTTGCGTAAATTATCCCGCCCCAACCCCAGAATATCAAAAGCCTGCGCCACACAGGAATGCGTTTGTGC
>CAZMMG010000060.1:0-10929 GCA_964567355.1 uncultured Neptunicoccus sp. | reverse complement strand
CCAGTGTCTTTCGACAGGCTTATAATAGAAGAGGTGGTAACTATTTCAATAAATAACTGTTTTTAATGATTTATTTTGTAAATTATTTAGATTTACACATGCATATAATGTAAATATATTTACTATACTGGATATTTTTGTTTGATATGAAGGGGAAGTGGATATGTCGCGCACCTTGCTGGGAACCCGAATTCGCGAAAATCGACGGGCCAAGAAAATTAGCCAGACACTGTTGGCAAAACAAGCGGGGATTTCTGCATCTTATTTGAACCTGATCGAACATAATCGACGGGGAATCGGGGGCAAGACATTGTTGGCTTTGGCACGGGTTTTGCAGGTTGATCCACACAGTCTGACCGAAGGCGCGGATCAGGCGCTTGTGGGCCGCGTAAGGCAAGCTGCCGCGATGGATCCGGCAGTGGATTGCGAGGTTGCGCGGGCAGAAGAATTTATCGCGCGATTCCACGGTTTTGCACGTCTGATAGGCAGGCAGTTCGATCGCGCGAAAATGCAGAATGAAGCGCTTCAGGCGATTACAGACCAGATGAATAGTGACCCGTTTTTTTCGGAAGCTATGCATTTGCTGCTTTCGAATATCACAACTATCAGATCCACCGCTGAAATCTTGTCTGAAGAAGAGGATATACCCGAGGATGTGAAGCAGCAGTTTTTGTCAAACCTGTTAAGCGAAGCACAACGACTGGCCCAAACGGCTACGGATATATTACAGCATTTCGAGCCAAGCGCACAATCGGATGGGGCTGCTAATGACAGTGCCCCCCTTGAGGTTTTATTTGAAAAAAACGATTATTTTTTGCCTCGGCTGGAAGACAATCTTATTTCACCGGCAGATTATGCTGCGCGTCTGAAGCTGTCGAAGACGGATGAGGTGGCTGTGGCCAAAGCTTTGACAACCTATAGCGCGCTTGCGGATAATTTACCGGTTGCGGTTTTTTTACAGGCGGCGCAAGCCTTGAAATACGATCCCGTTGCATTGTCTCAGGAATTGAACGTCCCGTTGAGCCTTGTCTTGCGCCGGCTGGGGCATTTGCCGAAAAGAGACGACATTCCGCGTTTCGGTATTATGGAATGTGACGGGGCGGGGGCGGTTATTTTTCGCAAGCAACTACCGACACTTGCCTTGCCGCGATTTGGCAGTGCTTGTCCGTTATGGCCGATATACCGCAGCCTGAGCCAACCGTCATTGCCAATCAAAGCCTTTATCAATACGTCAACAGGCGAGCGTTTCTTGACCTATTCATTGGCGCAATACCTGGGGCATAACAATATCGGGTTGCCTGCGCGGACAACCGCCATCATGGCTTTTACCCCCGATTATGAAATGTTTTTGCCAAAAGCCGAAATAGCATTACAACCTAACCTAGCGGTCGGACTGCAATGTTCCGTGTGTCCGCGCGATAATTGTGAAGCCCGCAGAGCAAAATATCTGTTACGGTAAGTTTACGGCGTCTTGGGGGAGACCTAATAATGCCGCATGTTTAGGGAGGCGTATGTGTGTCGAAATCAGTTTTAATCGTCGAGGACGAGCCTTTTATTGTCGAGGCGCTGTCATTCTTGCTGAAGCGGGAGGGTTTGACCGTATCCGTTTTTTCGGATGGTGATGGGTGTTTTGAATATATTCAGTCCACGCGGCCGGATTTAGTGATCCTTGATATGATGCTGCCCGGCAAAAGCGGCATGCAAATTCTGGAAGAGTTGCGGGCGACCGATGTGTTTGGGAAATTGCCCATTCTGATGTTGACGGCCAAGGGGCAGAATAAAGACCGTATTGCAGCCGAGCAGGCGGGTGTCAGTCTGTTTATGACCAAGCCGTTTGCCAATAAGGATATTATTAAAAACGTTCTGGGGTTGCTGGCGAAATGACTGAAAAGACATCCTTTGACACAGTGGACAAAAAAGTCAGACGCAGTCGTAAGGCCCGGGATATAGCACTTTTGCTTCCGATTGCCGGCATCATCCTGTTTTTGACCCCGATCCATAAAATTTTAAGCTCAGGCTCAGAAGCGCCGTCATTGACCAGTTCATTATTGTTCATCTTCAGTGTCTGGGCTGTTTTGATCTTCACAGCCTTGGTCTTGTCACGTGCGTTAAGCGCGGAATTGCGGGACAAATAATGCTATCGTTCAATCTGCTTGTTTCTATCTGCCTGATCTATGTCACCATATTGTTTATGGTGGCCGGGCTTGCCGAACAATGGGCGCAAAACGGTAAAATGACGTTTTTGCATTCTCCTATTGTCTATACATTG
The DNA here is from genome assembly GCA_964567355.1 of uncultured Neptunicoccus sp. Classification (GTDB taxonomy): domain Bacteria; phylum Pseudomonadota; class Alphaproteobacteria; order Rhodobacterales; family Rhodobacteraceae; genus Amylibacter. Next base: position 8,660 of record CAZMMG010000060.1, on the reverse strand, counting down.
TCGATCTCGGTTTATTGTACTGCGTGGACATTCTACGGGGCAGTTGGGTCAGCGGCGCGAAACGGATTAGAGTTTTTGACGATCTATCTGGGCCCGACGCTGGTTTTTATCGGCTGGTGGTGGTTTTTGCGCAAACTGGTACACATCGGCAATACCCAACGTATTACCTCGATTGCCGACCTAATTTCTTCACGCTACGGCAAAAGTAATCTTTTGGCGGTGGTGGTGACTTTGCTGGCCGTTATCGGTTCGACCCCTTATATTGCGCTGCAACTGCAATCGCTGACGCTTAGTTTTGCGGTGTTTACCCGTGGCAATGCGAATGCACCTTCGCCTGCCATTACGGCCTTGTTGATCGCAATGGGATTGGCGGCGTTCACGGTGGTTTTTGGCACCCGTAACCTGGACGCGAATGAGCGCCACCACGGTGTGGTTACGGCGATCGCGCTGGAAGCCATTGTCAAGCTTGTTGCTTTGCTGAGCGTCGGTGTGTTTGTGGTTTGGTTCGTAGCGGACGGCCCATCGGATGTTTTGGCCAATGCGGAGAAAATATTGCCCGAAACCACCGGCACATTTACCCCGCGCTGGGTGACTTTGACCTTTTTGTCGGCGGCGGCGATTATTTGTCTGCCGCGCATGTTTCAGGTTATCGTTGTTGAAAATAGTGCCGAAAAGCACTTGGCCACAGCAAGCTGGGCGTTTCCACTTTATTTGTTCATGATGTGCCTGTTCGTGGTCCCGATTGCGGTGGCGGGGTTGCAAAATCTGCCTGCGGGATCCAATCCTGATTTGTTCGTCGTTACGGTTCCGCTGGCACTGGGGCAGGACGGCTTGGCAGCTTTGGCATTTTTAGGCGGGTTTTCGTCGGCGACATCGATGGTGATCGTGGCGGCAATTGCCCTTTCGACGATGGTGTCCAACCACATTGTTTTGCCGCTTTGGTTGCGTCGCACCAAGGCGCGTAATCCCGAAAGCGACGATGTGCGTTCAATTTTGCTAAGAAGTCGGCGGATCAGTATCGTCGGCATTCTAGGGCTGGGGTATTCCTATTACAGTTTAACCGGAAATACGGCGGCGCTTGCTTCTATCGGCTTGATCGCATTTTTGGGTGTGGCGCAGGTTTTGCCCGCCTTGTTTTTTGGCCTGTTCTGGCGCAATGCGTCACGTTCGGGGGCCTTGGTCGGGATTTTGGTAGGCTTTACGGTTTGGGCTTACACGTTGTTTTTACCCAGCTTTGACGGTAGTTTTATTCTGTCGAAGGAAACCCTTGAAAACGGGCTTTTCGGCTTGTCGTTATTACGGCCACAAGCCCTGTTTGGTACGCATATCGGCGATCCGCTGGTACACGCGGTTTTTTGGTCTATTTCGTTGAATATGCTGTCTTTTATATCCGTATCTCTGGCAAGCACGCCGCGCCCGTTGGAAAACCTTCAGGCTTTACAATTCATCAATGTTTTTGGGCGCTCTTCGCAACAGTATATGCCAAGCCAAATTTCAACCTCGGATGATCTGTTTATTTTGGCGCAACGTATTATGGGCCGGGCGCAGGCGGCCCGATTGTTTGAGGAAAAGGCCAAGGAACAGGGCAAGCTGTACGGCCTGCCTGATCCGACATCTGAATTCACCGCGGCACTGGAGCGCGAATTTTCAGGCTCGGTCGGGGCGGCAACCGCCCATGCCATGATGAGCCAAATTTCGGGTCGTGAAACCGTTTCGGTCGAAGAGCTGATCGCGGTTGCTGATGAGACTGCACAAATTATGGAATATTCCGCGCGTCTTGAAAAGCAATCAAAAGAGCTGGCCGCGACAGCAAAACAACTCCGCCGTGCCAATAACAAATTGACCAAGCTAAGCGAACAAAAGGACGATTTTTTAAGCCAGGTCAGCCACGAGCTGCGCACGCCGATGACATCGATCAGATCGTTCTCGGCAATTCTAATGGATGACGGCGAAATAGACCGCGAGCAATTCGCGCGGTTTTCATCAATTATCAATGATGAAAGCCGGAGGTTGACCCGTATTCTGGATGACATTCTGGATTTGAGTTTTCTGGAAAGCGGCAAAGTTCGGTTGAATTTAGAAAACAAAAATCTGGGCGAATTGTTACAGCAATCAATTGTTGCCAGCCAAACATCTTTTGATGCAACTCAGGCTGATATCCGGGTGGCTGAGCGATGCTCAAAAATAACAGTGCTGACAGATGCAGACCGTTTGACACAAGTTTTCATCAACCTGATTTCAAACGCGATCAAGTATAACGATAAACCAAAGCCCGTTGTCAATTTGGATATGGAGAAAACATCGGATGGTATCGCGATCAGGGTAGCCGATAATGGCCCCGGGATTTCCGACATTGATCGCGAAACTATTTTCGAAAAATTCTCGAAATTATCTGATGGCGGCTCCACTAGCGGGGTCGGGCTTGGCCTATCTATATGTGCGGAAATTATGCGTAATCTTGGTGGTGACGTCACATTTATTCCGTCAAAAACCGGGGCTACATTTATGGTTTGGATACCGGTTAAAACCGAGGATCAAAGCACATAATCGTTGATGTAACCTGCCAGTGCTGCCAGACCTAAAATAGCAATAGCAATACCCAGAACAGCAAGCGGTGTGGTGAAAAAGCCCATATTCAGTATCTTTACGATGAAAGAGCGGGATGGCCTATTTGTTGGGTGCGACGGTTGAATGCTATTTTGAACTTTAATCAACGGATGGTAGAAATGTCTAATGACATCCCCCAGACACCAACATGCGCCAGCTGCCACAAACCCCAGCACAAAAACATAGGTGGTTGGTGACACATAGATTGTATCAATCAGAAAAATCCAGATCAGAAACCAGCTGACAATCAGCCAGACCCAGAATTGTAACCCGATAAAACCCGCGCTTGGCATTTGCAGTTTGGTGCCACAGCTTTGACATTCAAACAATTGGGTTTGTTCGCCCATATTTAGTTGCATCGCAGTTAAATGCATTTCACCATTCGCGCAATCGCGGCATTTGCGGATAAGTGACGGAAGGTTATTTGCATTATTTGTATCTTGAGCCACTTTAATTCCCCATTGGTTTCTTGCAGTACTTCGATAATATTATAGAATACCTATCGCGGAATACCCCCGCGCTTGTATGAACAATTAACGCGCCAAGGTCAAAGGTCTTACAACCCACGCATCGTTTTGGACTTTGAAATTTGGTAAATAAAAGGAATAACAACGATGAATAAAACCTGTAAAACCCTTGTGGCCGCAGCAGTTACAGCGGCATTTCTAGCCGGCTCAACATCCACTGTTCTGGCAAATCACAATCCCGGCAGTGCGCCATTGGATCTGGCTTTAATAGGCGTTAATTTTCCAGCTTGGACAAGCTTAGGTGAATGCGCGAATGCAAGACCGGACCAAGGGTGCATGCTTATTTTCAGGGATTGTAACGGCAGCGGGTATGACATCTACACGACTGAGGCAATTGCCGAAATTGCAAACCGTAAAGTCGGCAACGGTGAACGAATGATCGTCCATACGATGACAAATGGCGGCCACTTTGATCGGCGTATTTGCAGTATCTACAACGGATGATTTAATTTGCCGCACATCCATTTAACACTCTTAAGGCCTGCCCATGTTCAACGCTGACGAAACCGACATCCGCTTTGCCATTCAACATGTAGTTGGATTGGACAAGGTTACAGATCTTGTGCCTTTTGCCGAATATGACACCGAAATATGTGATGCGGTACTGTCGGAAGCGGCTAAGCTGGCAACCGAAGTGATTGCGCCCCTGAACAAGTCGGGCGATGCGGGGTCTATCTGGCATGCGGATAACACGGTGACAACGCCAGCAGGTTTTGCGGATGCGTTCAAGGCTATGGGCGGGGGCGGCTGGACCGGTATTGGCACAAAGGAAGAATACGGCGGTCAGAACATGCCCGCGATCCTGAGTGCTGCCACCCGCGAGATGTGGCATTCGGCAAATATGGGTTTTGCGCTGTGCCATTTGCTGACCGAAGGGCTGATCCATGCGCTGCAAACCTCGGCCAGTGAAGAGCAAAAACAGATGTTCATCCCACCCATGGCCGAAGGCCGCTGGACTGGCACGATGAACCTGACCGAAAGTCAGGCCGGTACCGATTTGGCTGCGATCAGAACCCAAGCGGTGCCGGAGGGCGATCATTACCGGATCAAGGGCCAGAAAATATTCATCACCTACGGCGAACACGATATGTCGGAAAATATCGTGCATCTGGTGCTGGCCCGCACCCCTGATGCGCCTAACGGTGTTAAGGGTATTTCGGTCTTTATCGTGCCGAAGTTTCTGGTTAACGCAGACGGCAGTTTAGGGGCGCGCAACGATGTGAAATGTGTTTCTATCGAACATAAAATGGGTATCAACGGTTCGCCCACGGCAGTGTTGCAATACGGCGAAGACGGCGGGGCGATCGGCTATTTGGTTGGCGCGGAAAATCAGGGCTTGAACATCATGTTCAAGATGATGAATCACGCCCGTTTCGGTGTTGGCATCCAAGGCCTGTCGATTTCCAACCGGGCCTATTATCAGGCGCTAAGCTATGCGCAGGAACGCAGGCAGGGTACACCGCTTGATTGCAATGAGGGGGATGCGATTATTCATCACCCCGACGTGATGCGCCTGTTGGCCACGATGCGCGCCGAGATCGAGGCAATGCGCCCCTTGGCCCTATACGGTGCGGTGGCGCTGGATCACGGGCATTATGATACGGGCGAGGCAAAATCCAACTGGCAGACCCGCGCTGAACTGATGGTGCCGATCATCAAGGGCTGGATGACTGAGCGGTCTATCAATATAGCCTCGGACGGTGTGCAAGTGCACGGCGGCATGGGATTTATCGAAGAAACCGGTGCGGCGCAACATCTACGTGATGCGCGTATTTTAACCATCTATGAGGGCACCACTGCAATTCAGGCCAACGACCTGATGTTCCGCAAAACCCTGCGCGACCAAGGGGTCGCGGTACGCGCCTTGATTGAGGACATCAAGACGGATGCGGACGCGCCATTACTGGCCGCGGTCGGGCAAGCGGAAGCAGCGGTTGATTATATTCTGACCGGTGGGTTGACGCCCCGTGAGGCCTCGGCCGTATCGGTGCCTTATCTGATGATGCTTGGCACTTTGTCAGGCGGATGGATGGCGTTGAAAAACAAACGTGCGGCACGGGCACAGATGGAAACCGGCAATTGGAACGCTAATTTCCTAAAAGCCAAAATCGCACATGCGGATGTGTTCGCGGCTCACAGCCTGCCGCGTGTGTCGTCTTTGGCGCAAACTATTCTGCACGGCTCTGATTCTATTGAAGCGATGGATGCAAGCTGGTTCGACACCTAAAAACAGATTGATCTTTGCTCGGGAACCTGCTCATTTCCGACAAAGGAAAGATGAAGGTTTGAACGATGGGCAAGTGGGATTTTTGGGTTGATCGCGGCGGCACCTTTACGGATATAGCCGCGCGCAATCCTGAAGCTGAAATAATCACCCATAAATTACTGTCGGAAAACCCCGAAGCCTACCCCGACGCCGCCATTCAGGGCATGCGTGATTTGATGGGGATTGCTTCTGGCAGCCCTATTCCCGCCGCGCAGATTGCCTCGATTAAAATGGGCACAACCGTTGCCACCAACGCATTGCTGGAACGCAAAGGCGAGCAAACTGCCCTCTTGACCACACGCGGGTTTCGCGATGCGTTGGCCATTGGTTATCAGGCCCGCAAGGATATTTTTGCCAAGGAAATTATCAAGCCGGAACAGCTTTATTCCAGTGTTGCAGAAGTTTCCGAACGCTTGTTGGCAGATGGGACTGTTGAGCTGCCCTTGGATAAGGCCGAAACCCGCAACGCACTTTCAAAGCTATATGAAAACGGCACCCGCTCGGTTGCTATCGTGTTTATGCATGCTTACGGATTTCCCGAACATGAATTGCAGGCTGAAGAAATTGCCGCCGAAATCGGCTTTAACCAAATTTCTGTCAGTCATAAAATCTCGCCGCTGATGAAATTTGTCGGACGCGGTGACACCACTGTGGTGGATGCTTACCTTACCCCGATCCTGTCGCGTTACGTTGCGCAGGTTACTGCTGAAATAGCCGGGCTTGAAGGCAGTGACACCAAGCTGATGTTCATGATGTCCAATGGCGGGTTGACCGCTGCAGACCGTTTTCAGGGCAAGGATGCGATCCTGTCGGGGCCTGCGGGCGGTGTTGTCGGGGCGATCAAAACCAGTGAGCTAGCTGGGTTTGGCAAGATCATCGGCTTTGATATGGGCGGCACATCGACGGATGTTTCGCATTATAACGGCACGTTAGAGCGGTCTTATGAAACCGAGGTCGCAGGCGTGCGGATGCGCGCGCCGATGATGAATATTCATACGGTTGCGGCGGGTGGCGGCTCAGTCCTGCATTATGATGGCGCAAAATTTTCCGTAGGCCCGGACAGTGCCGGGGCGGATCCTGGGCCTGCAAGTTATCGTCGCGGCGGGCCGCTGACGGTGACGGACGCCAATGTGATGTTGGGGAAATTAAAGCCTGAAAACTTCCCGAAAATTTTCGGGCCAAATCAGGATATGCCGTTGGATGTTGATATAGTTTCGGAAAAATTCACATGCCTTGCCGCTAAAATCGGAGATGACAAATCACCGCATGAGGTGGCCGAAGGTTTTTTGAACATTGCAATTGAAAATATGGCCAATGCGATCAAAAAAATATCGGTACAGCGCGGCTATGATGTTTCCGATTATGCGCTGACCTGTTTTGGCGGTGCGGGCGGGCAGCATGCCTGCCTTGTGGCCGACAGTTTGGGGATGAAAACCGTTTATCTACACCCGCATTCGGGTATTTTGTCGGCTTACGGTATGGGTCTGGCCGATATTCGCGCGGCGCGTTCTGCTTCCGTCAACAAGCCGCTGAAGGCAGATATTTTGCCGGGCGTCATGCCCGTTATCGATAGGTTAGCATCACAAAACCAAGCCGATCTGGCGGTGCAGGGTGTAAAGGGCGCAAAAACCGTCAACCGCCTGCATTTGCGCTACGACGGCACCGATACCGCCCTTGCGGTGACACTGTCTTCGGTCACGCAAATGACAGAGGATTTTCTGGCACTACACAAGCAACAGTTCGGTTTTACCTTTGACGATAAAAATATCTTTATCGAGTCTTTGGAAGTTGAAAGCTTTGGTGGCAGTGCCGATGTCGAAGCCCCCCACTTGGCTGTGCAAACGGGAGACCTGCAAAGCAATGCTGTTGCGCAAATTTTCGCGCAAGGTATCTGGCATGATGCTCGGGTCTACAAGAACCGTGATGCGTTTCGCGCAGGCCATACAATCGATGGCCCTGCGCTGATTGTGGAGTCGCATCAAACCATTGTGATCGAACCCGACTGGCAGGCAAGCGTGACGAAGCGCAATGATATTGTGTTGCGGCGCGTTAAGGCCAAGAAAGCGGCTTATGCTATCGGAACCGATGTTGATCCCATATTGCTGGAAGTGTTCAACAACCTGTTTATGTCGATCGCCGAACAGATGGGGGTGACGCTGCAAAACACCTCTTATTCTGTAAATATCAAAGAACGGCTGGATTTCTCTTGTGCAGTTTTCGCCGCCGACGGATCACTTGTGGCCAACGCACCGCATATGCCAGTGCATCTGGGCTCGATGGATCGTTCCGTAGAGACGGTTATTGCGCTGAACAAGGGCGATATTCACCCGGGCGATGTGTTTGCATTGAACGCGCCTTATAATGGCGGCACACACTTGCCCGATATTACTGTGGTGACGCCGGTTTTCGATGATAGTGAAACCGACATTCTGTTTTACACTGCTTCGCGCGGACATCATGCGGATGTGGGCGGCACCGCGCCCGGCTCAATGACACCGCTGGCGACAACGGTGGATGAAGAAGGTGTTCTGATCGACAATTTCCGCCTTGTGGATCGCGGCGCGTTTCAGGAAGACGCGCTTTATAGGATCCTAACCGATCACCCTTATCCCTGCCGTAATCCAGTGCAAAATATTGCCGACCTGAAAGCGCAAGTGGCGGCTAATGAAATGGGCATCCGCGAGTTGCGTAAAATGGTGGTGCAATTCGGGTTGGGCGCAGTTCAATCCTATATGAACCATGTGCAGGACAATGCCGAGGAAAGCGTGCGCCGTGCCATCGGGGCCTTGCATGACAGTTCTTATTCCTATGCGACCGATCAGGGTTCCGTGATCAAGGTCAAGATCACGGTTGATAAGGAACAGCGCACGGCCACGGTTGATTTCACCGGGACATCGCGTCAGCAAAATAACAATTTTAACGCACCTGAACCTGTGGCGCGGGCCGCCGTGCTATATTGTTTCCGGATGATGGTTGACGGTAATATTCCGATCAATGCGGGTTGTTTGCGCCCGATCAATATTATCATCCCCGATGATTGCATGTTAAAACCGCGCTACCCTGCGGCGGTGGTGGCGGGCAATGTCGAAACCTCGCAGCATGTCACCAACGCATTATTTGGTGCATTGGTGGCGATTGCCAATTCCCAAGGCACAATGAACAATTTCACTTTTGGTAATGACACGTACCAGTATTATGAAACCATCTGTTCAGGCTCACCTGCGGGCAACGGCTTTAACGGCACTGACGCAGTACAGGTG
>CAZMMG010000059.1:0-11024 GCA_964567355.1 uncultured Neptunicoccus sp. | reverse complement strand
TGCTTCTATTAGTGAGTTGATTGTGCGGTTTTTTTTTTTAAATTTGATGTCTTCATTCGTGATTCGGTGTATTCGCGTTGGCTCTGAGTTGTGTATAAGATAAATGGTTTGTGGCTCATTGAGCGGTGCCGCATGTGTAGTCATTCACGCTTCATCGAGAACCATGAGGGTGTTTCGGGCCGATGAAGATCCCATGACCGAAGCCTTCGGCTTTTACGCCTTATCGGGCCGCGCAACCGCCTTTATCGCGCCCGGTTTGGTCGCTTTGGTAACGGATTTAACCCAAAGCCAAAGATTAGGGATTATGCCGATTATTTTGCTATTTTTAATCGGCTTGGTCTTGTTGGTCTGGGTGGATCCGGGGAAAAAATATAAATGATCTTTGCCGACAGGTTGATAAGATCCTTTGGTATTGCCGCTGCCCTTTTGCTTGCAACATTTGCATTGAATGCGGCAGAACCCAAGGCAAACAGATTGTTTGGGGCGAAACTAACCCCAAGCCTACAAAAGCCCCGTGCCTTGGGTAGCTATGCCAAGGGCTGTCTGGCAGGTGCTGTGCAATTGCCAGAAACCGGCCCAACTTGGCAGGCTATGCGTCTAAGCCGAAACCGCAACTGGGGTCATCCCGAACTGGTGGATTATCTGGAAAGGCTATCTGCGAAAGTTGCAAAAATACCGGGATGGAAGGGTCTTTATATTGGCGATATGTCACAACCGCGCGGTGGGCCGATGGTTTCCAGCCATCAGTCGCATCAGATGGGGCTGGATGTGGATTTATGGTTGTTGCCGCCCAAGCGGTTGAGCCTAAGCCGCGCCAAGCGTGAAACATTGTCGGCAATATCGGTGCGTTCAAAAGATTGGCGTCATGTGAACAGCAATTGGACGCCAGCCCATATGGCGATGCTAAAAGCTGCCGCAAGCGATCCCGTAGTTGACCGCATATTCATCACGGCCCCGGCCAAAATATGGATGTGCAAACATGCCAAAGGCAACCGCAGGTGGTTACAGAAAATACGGCCCTATTGGGGGCATCATGACCATATTCATGTGCGGTTGAAATGCCCGAAAGGTGTAAAAGGCTGTAAAAAACAGACCCCTACCGTGAGGCAATTGTCCAAAAATGCAACGGGCTGTGACAAGGATTTGAACTGGTGGGTGACAACCGCGCTGGCGCCTCCCGATCCCAATGCGCCTAAAGCCCCGAAAAAACCGAAAAAACGTGGTGCGCGTGATTATGTTATGGCTGATCTACCGAAGCAATGCCGCATGGTGCTAACGTCGAAATAATTTAGCCCGAGTGATCCGCTTCCCATGTGTTCAAGATATCTATGGCCTCATCTGCGGTTTCAACAAAACTGAACAGATCAAGATCATCAGCCCCGATTGTACCGGCATCGGCCAGTGCTTCCCAATTGATCACTGACTGCCAGAAAGCCTTGCCAAACAGGATAACCGGGATACGCCGCATTCGTCCGGTTTGGATCAGGGTCAAGGTTTCAAATAATTCGTCAAAAGTACCAAAACCGCCCGGAAAAGCCGTGACCACTTTGGCACGCATCAAGAAATGTATTTTACGGGTAGCAAAATAGTGAAAGTTAAAGCACAGATCGGGGGTGCAATAATCATTCGGGGCCTGCTCGAACGGCAAAACGATATTTAGCGCAATGGACGCGCCACCTGCATCTGCCGCGCCGCGATTGCCAGCCTCCATCACACCGGGGCCACCGCCAGTGACAATGACATTTTCGCGGCTAGAACTTTCCATGCTTTTTTCGGTAATGATTTTGGCAAATTTGCGGGCTTCATCATAGTAATGTGACAGTTCTGCCAAAGTTTTCGTTCGTGCCATATCCTTATGTTCAGGGTCGGGAATACGTGCGCCGCCAAACATCACAATGGTACTTTCAATACCGCGTTCCGCCAAAATCATCTCGGGTTTTAGCATTTCCAACTGAATACGTGTGGCGCGCAGCTCATCACGGCATAAAAAGTCATCATCTGCAAAGGCTAGGCGAAATGCCGGGGCCTGTGTTTGTGGCGTATCTGGTGTTTTCTTAATTGTTTTTAAATCGGTCTGTGCATTTGGAAAACTTTCTTGCTGACGTCCCATTGCGATATTCCTTTATCTTTTGTTGCCGCTTCGATTGCGTGCGACTTGAAATCAAACTATAGGCATAAGCTGAATCTATCCAGACACGAATTGGAGATACCGATGTCAAATACGCAACTTGAACTGGCAATCGAAGCCGCATGGGAAACCCGCGACAGTATTACACCTGCAACAACCGGTGAGGTGCGTGAAGCCATCGAAGATACGTTAAAGGCGCTGGACAGCGGCGCATTGCGTGTGGCCGAACGGCAAGCGGATGGGCATTGGCATGTCAACCAATGGGCGAAAAAGGCCGTTTTGTTGTCATTTCGCTTGAAGGATATGGTGATTATAGAAGGTGGCCCTGACAACGCAGGTTGGTGGGATAAAGTGCCATCCAAGTTTGACGGATGGGGTGAAAACCGTTGGCAGGATGCAGGGTTTCGTGCCGTGCCTGGCTCTATCGTGCGCCGTTCCGCCTTTATCGCCAAAGGCGTGGTTTTGATGCCTTCATTCGTTAACATCGGTGCATATGTGGACGAAGGCACTATGGTTGATGCTTGGGCAACGGTTGGTTCCTGCGCACAAATCGGTAAAAATGTGCACCTATCGGGCGGCGTAGGTATCGGCGGTGTATTGGAGCCGATGCAGGCAGGCCCAACCATCATCGAGGACAACTGTTTTATCGGCGCACGTTCCGAAGTGGTCGAGGGTTGTATCGTACGAGAAGGCTCGGTTTTGGGCATGGGCGTGTTCATAGGCCAATCCACCAAAATCGTTGACCGCGAAACCGGCAACGTGACCTACGGCGAAGTGCCAGCGGGCTCGGTTGTGGTTGCAGGTTCCATGCCATCAAAAAACGGTGTGAGCTTGTATTGTGCGGTGATTGTGAAAAAGGTGGATGCCAAAACACGGTCAAAAACCTCGATCAACGAATTGCTGCGGGATTAAGAATTGTCCTTTGTGGGCCAGAGCGATTTTTTGACCGGTCTGGTTTCCTGTAATATATTAAACTAGTAAACTAGTTTAGTGGTTTTGATAATGTATCTGAACGGGTGAATATCCTCCCTGACCAAAAAAGTTTAGCGTTTATGACTGAAGATAAAAAACAAAAACGTCCCCAGCAGGTTTATACCCTGCTTGTGCAGGTTGGCCGCAACGATGATGATGGCCTGCCCAAAAATGCGACCGGGGGTGCAATGATGTGTTTTGCCAGCGGTGTTGACGAGGCCGAAGCGGTGCGTGAAACCGTGGCATTGCTGAAGCGCGCAGACCTTGCCCCTTTGGATGTGACCGGATACGGCACATTGCAGGAACGCCTTGAAGACGGCCATGACATCAACCAAGAGGAACGCGATTTGATGCAACAGGCTTTGGATGAAAATTCGGTTGTGGTGTATCAATTGACGCCTTTTTTTGATTAAACTTGCGTATTTGAAATCTGAAAATTTGGCATAGGCCAATCATTCTGGGGATTTTAGTGTAAATGTTGACGATATTTTTTGATCTTGACGGTACCTTGCTGGACAGCCAATCGGGCATAATATCATCCATTCAACACGCGATGATTTCGTTGGGTGGCGAAGAGCCGACGGCGGATGAGTTGCGCGGTCTGATCGGTATGCCGTTGCCGTTTATCTTTTCAAACCTGCTTGGCGAAGCGGGTGATATAGTTAGTGCAGTTGATCTTTACCGCGATCATTACACCGAAGAAGCGATGTTTGATGCGGTGCCCTATGAGGGCATTGGCGAGATGTTTGACGAGTTGCTGACGGTGGAAGCACGCCTGTTTATTGCCACATCAAAACCGCAGGTATATGCGCAACAAATCGCGGAACATTTTGGTTTGCTGGAACCGGTTGAACGTCTGTTCGGCTCGGAACTGGACGGTTCCAACTCCGATAAAACCACGCTTTTGCAATTTGCGCTCGATGAAATCGGTGAAGACCCGTCTAACTGTATTATGGTAGGTGATAGGCAAATGGATATTTTTGGCGCCAAGAATAATGACATGCCCAATATAGGCGCACTTTGGGGTTATGCCGACCACGGTGAGTTGCACATGGCTGAGGCCGATATGCTAGCTGGTGCACCTGAAGAAATCCCTGAAATTGCCTATGATTTGCTGGGAATAGAGGCATAAACCCATGCTCGAATGTGATGTTCTGATTGTAGGCGCAGGCCCCGCAGGATTGTCCGTGGCATCGGCCTTATCAGATGAAATAAGTTGCATAACCGTGCATCAGGATGCCGAGATCGGCCGACCGGTACGGACAAGCGGTGGTAGTTTTTTGAAGGATGTTAAAAAACTATCCATTCCCGAAAAATACTACCAACACATTGATAGGCTTGAGTTTTACTCTGATAATGCGGCGGCGAAGTTCAATATTTCAACTGACAGGATGGTGATTTTCGATATTACCGGCCTGTATAAATATCTGGCGTCATTGGCGCAAAAGAAAAATCGCCAAATTTTGTTGGCGACAAAATTTTTGGCCACGGAAAAGCAATCGGATGGCTCGTATTTATCAACGGTCAGGGTAAAGCGGAAAGCTGCTGAAACCATCAGATCAAGGTATATTATAGATGCGTCCGGTTGGCATTGTGCGGTTGTTCATGCGCTGGGGTTGGTGGCAAAACCCGCGCGTTTGGGCGTTGGTATCGAATACGAATTTGTTCAGAAGAATTTTCCCAAAAATCGGGCTGTGTTGTTTGTGGGCTCACAGGTTTTGTCAGGCTATGGCTGGGTTTTTCCAACTTCTTATAATACGGTTCGTTTGGGTGTTGGTGTGATCAAACCCGATAGAGGCGATAACCCGCGTGATGTGATGAATGCGCTTCTTGGTAGCGGGTTTCTGGACAGGATCGGGGTGCGGGTACCTGATGAATATGAGGTAAACTCGGGCATTGTGCCGTCCATTGCATTTGACCGCAACTTGGTTTTTGATCAGGTTATCCGTGTGGGTGACGCGGCTAATTGTGCCACTCCCATCGCGGGCGAAGGCATCCGTATTGCAATAGAACAAGGACGGTTATTGGGCGCGGCACTTTCAAAAACGATCATGCAAGGTAAAACGTGTCATTTGCATGTTTTTGAAAAAGCTTACGCAGCCAAATATGCTCGGGATTATAAAATAGGTTTTTGGGCCAACCAGAGGATCGCCCGATACGGGCCAAAAGACTGGGACAGGTCGGTCAAGCGCATTAGCAGATTGTCGGAAATTCAGGTCACCCAATTGCTGCGCAACCGGTTTAATGTTCGAAACCTGTTTCGAACCGCATTGCTACATTTAAAAAGAAAGCTGTTAGGACAGTAAAAGGGCGGCCCAATAGAGCCGCCCCAATGTTTGCCTTGGAGTTTACCCCAGTGCTTAAATGTCGAATTCCAGCGGTTGAACCGAGGCGAACATGCCGGTTTCTTTCAACTGGCCTAGAACCGTATTGCAAGGCGCAGCATCAAGATACAAAAGCGCAATGGCATCGGCACCTTCTTCGCTGCGGCCCAAAGTAAAGTTGGCGATATTGACGCCGTGTTCGCCCATGGTTTGCCCCAAAGTCCCGATGATGCCGGGAATGTCTTCACTGGTTGTATACAGCATATGCTGGCCGACTTCGGCATCGATATTGATACCCTTGATCTGGATGAAGCGCGGTTTTCCATCGGAAAATACTGTGCCTGAAATAGTGCGCTCACGTTTGGCGGTCTTCACTGTCAGTTTGATATAGCTGTCGAACGCGCCTGATTTTTCCTGTGTGGTGTTTGAGATTTTAATACCACGATCAGCGGCAACCACGGGGGCGGATACCATGTTGACATCCGGGTTATGCGCTTTCATCACGCCTGCGATGGCGGCAGAACCCAAGGCCTTGGTGTTCATGTCAGCGACTTTGCCGTCATATGTGATGTTGATTGCTTCAATCGGCTCATCCGTCAGTTGGCCAACGAATGCCCCTAGGTGGCCCGCCAATTTAACGAATGGGCCAAGAACGGGGGCTTCTTCGGCGGTGATGGACGGCATGTTGATCGCATTGGAAACCGCCCCGTTATTCAGGTAATCCGACAATTGTTCGGCCACTTGGATGGCAACGTTTTCCTGCGCTTCAGTAGTCGCCGCCCCCAAATGCGGGGTGCAAACAACGTTTGGCAGATGAAACAGCGGGCTGTCGGTGGCAGGTTCGGTTTCAAACACGTCGAACGCGGCCCCGGCCACATGGCCAGATTTCAGGGCTTCGGCCAATGCCGCTTCATCTACCAAACCACCACGGGCGCAGTTGATCAGGCGCACGCCGGGTTTCATCTTGGCGATGACATCTTTGGAAATCATGCCGGCGGTTTGCTCGGTTTTTGGTACGTGCAGGGTGATGAAATCGGCCCGCGACAGTAATTCGTCCAGTTCGACCTTGGTTACACCCATGGTTTTGGCGCGATCTTCTGACAGGTAAGGGTCATAGGCCAAAACTTTCATTTTCAAGCCCAAGGCACGGGATGCAACGATAGACCCGATATTGCCCGAACCGATTAGCCCCAAGGTTTTATTGGTCAGCTCGACCCCCATGAACTTGGACTTTTCCCATTTTCCTGCATGGGTCGAGGCACTGGCTTCGGGGATTTGACGCGCCACTGCGAACATCATCGCGATAGCATGTTCGGCGGTGGTGATCGAGTTGCCGAAAGGTGTGTTCATCACAATCACGCCTTTTTTGCTGGCGGCTTTCAGATCGACATTATCAACGCCGATCCCGGCGCGCCCGATGACTTTCAAATTGGTCGCGGCTGCCAGCAGTTTTTCAGTGACCTTGGTGGCGGACCGAATGGCCAGCCCGTCATAGTCGCCGATTTTGGCCAATAGCGCGTCTTTGTCTTTGCCAAGGGCAGGTTCGAAATCGACCTCTATGCCGTTGTCACGGAAAATTTGAACGGCGGTTTCAGACAATTTGTCGGATACGAGTACTTTAGGCATTTCATGCCTCCTTATAGTAAGTGGATAGGCTGGCCATGTGCGGCCAACGTGAATTACAAAGTTGCAAGTTGGGTTTCAAACGCCCAGCTTAACCACGGTGTCAGGGCTTCCAGATCGGATTGCTCGACCGTGCCGCCTGTCCAGATACGCAGACCTGCAGGGGCATCGCGGTAAGAGCCGATGTCATAGGCCACCGCTTGCGCTTCCAGTAATTTGGCCAGGCCTTTGGCGAAAGCAACCTGTGCATCCGCATCCAGTGCGGTTACGCGTGGGTCGGTGATTTTCAGGCAAACGGATGTGTTTGAGCGTGTGGCAGGATTTTCGGCCAGAAAATCGATCCAACCGTTTGCCGTCACGAAGTCTGCCAAAACCCCCATGTTGGCATCAGCCTTGGCGATCAACCCGTCTTTGCCGCCTTGGGTTTTGGCCCATTCAAGCGCAAACAGATAATCCTCAACTGCCAGCATAGACGGTGTGTTGATGGTGGCACCCTTAAAGATACCCTCAATCAGTTTACCGCCTTTGGTCAGACGAAAGATTTTAGGCAAAGGCCATGCGGGGGTGTAGCTTTCCAGACGCTCAACCGCCTTTGGGCTAAGGATCAGCATGCCGTGGGCCGCTTCGCCGCCCAGCACTTTTTGCCAAGAAAATGTGGTGACATCCAACTTGTCCCAGGCAAGGTCTTGGGCAAAAGCAGCCGAGGTTGCATCACAAATTGTCAGCCCTGCGCGATCCGTTGGAATAAAATCACCGTTGGGAACACGCACACCGGCAGTGGTGCCGTTCCATGTGAAAACAACGTCATTGTCGAAATTCACCGCTGATAGATCGGGCAATTGCCCGTAGTCGGCCTGATGCCGGGTGACGTTTTGCAGTTTCAATTGTTTCACAACATCCGTGACCCAGCCTGCGCCAAAGCTTTCCCAAGAAAGCATATCAACGCCGCGTGCGCCCAATAATGACCAAAGCGCCATTTCAACGGCACCGGTGTCGGATGCGGGAACGATGCCGATCTTGTAATCAGCGGGGATGCCCAAAATTTCGCGGGTGGTTTCGATCGCGGCCAGCAATTTGTCTTTGCCAATGGCGGCTCGGTGCGAGCGGCCCAAAGCGGCGTCAGATAAGCCATCCAACGACCATGTGGTCGGTTTGGTGCAGGGGCCGGATGAGAATTGGGGATTGTTCGGACGAATGTCCGGTATTGGTCGTGTCATAATGGTATCCTTACAGATAATTGCCCTTCGTTGGGGAAGGGTGTCCCACTTGCGGCTTTAGGGGTAAGAAGCCGGGGATGCAATAAAAAATGCTGGTCAAGATGCCGCATTTCAATGATAAACCGTCGCAAACCGTATGATAGGAAATCCGCCCCATGTATGTCGCCACACTGATCGCCAACCCGAAACGGGCCAATTTAACCTCTGCTTTGGCGACTCAGTCGGCAATGAAACTTGGGGTGCAAGGTATGGTCTGGCTGGCTGAAAATATTGCCTGCGATATTGAAATGGTAAAACTCCCTGAGAATACCGAGGCAGTTTGGCGCGACTTGCAGGAACAAGGCATTGATTTCGTAATTCAGCCCATAGAAGGCCGGCGCAAAAGAATTTTGTTGGCCGATATGGACAGCACCATGATCCAACAAGAATGCATTGACGAGCTAGCTGATGAGGCTGGCGTAGGTGCACAAGTGGCAGGTATTACCGCACGCGCGATGAATGGCGAACTTGATTTCGAGGCCGCTTTGATTGAACGGGTCGGGCTGCTGAAAGGGCTGGACAGTGCTGTTATTCAACAGGTTCTGGATACCCGCATTAACCTGATGCCGGGTGGTGAGGCGTTGCTTGCCACGATGAAAGCAAACGGGGCCTATGCCGCGTTGGTATCGGGTGGATTTATCGACTTTACCCAAGTGGTTGCAGCGAAACTGGGGTTTGATGAAAACCGCGCCAATACCTTGTTGCACGCGGATGGCAAACTGACCGGAAAAGTCAAAATGCCGATCCTCGGGCGCGATGCCAAAGTGCAGGCACTGCATGATCTGACCGCAAAACTGGGTCTGACCAGCGAAGATGTGATTGCCGTTGGCGACGGTGCCAATGATTTGGGAATGCTGACCCTTGCGGGCACCGGTGTGGCGCTGCATGCAAAACCGATTGTTGCAGCAGAGTGCGATGTACGGTTGAATTTTGCAGACCTTACAGGGTTACTTTATGTGCAAGGCTACAAACAAAGCGATTTCGTTTTCCCGAAAGCTGTTTCGGAATCCTAGAACCACCCCGATTTGTTGCTAATTTACTGGACGTGCGGCAATTTCGTGCAGTAAATCAATCCAGATTTAAATAACGCCCCTGCACGGCATATCTGGAGTAACTCTTATGAAAATGACCACAGAAGAAGCCTTTGTTAAAGTCCTGCAAATGCACGGTATCGACAGTGCTTTCGGTATCATTGGCTCGGCTTTTATGCCGATTTCCGATAAATTTCCACAAGCCGGAATTACATTCTGGGATACCGCCCATGAATATACCGCCGGTATGATGGCGGATGGCTATGCCCGGGCTTCGGGCAAAATGTCCTTGGCCATTGCCCAAAACGGTCCCGGTATTGCCAATCTCGTGACACCGGTGAAAACCGCATATTGGAACCACACCCCGATGTTGGTCGTCACCCCGCAAGCTGCCAACAAGACCATGGGTCAGGGCGGTTTTCAGGAGGTTGAGCAAATGCGTATGTTCGCCGATTGCGTGGCCTACCAAGAAGAAGTGCGCGACCCAAGCCGGATGGCCGAGGTTCTGAACCGCGTTATCATGAAAGCAAAACGCTTGTCCGCACCGGCGCAGATCAACATCCCGCGTGATTACTGGACGCAAGTCATTGATATTGACCTGCCCGCAATCGTTGACTTTGAACGCCCCGCAGGCGGCACAACTGCTATTGCTGAAGCCGCCAGAATACTGTCCGAAGCCAAGTTCCCGGTTATTCTAAACGGTGCAGGCGTTGTCATCGGCGGCGCAATCCCCGCGTCACAAGCCTTGGCAGAACGCCTGGACGCGCCAGTTTGCTGTGGCTACCAGCACAATGATGCGTTCCCGGGGGCGCATCCCTTATTCGCCGGACCTCTGGGCTATAACGGCTCAAAAGCCGGGATGGAGTTGATCTCGAAAGCCGACGTTGTGCTGGCACTGGGCACACGGCTGAACCCGTTTTCAACTTTGCCGGGCTACGGCATTGACTACTGGCCAACATCGGCGAAAATCATTCAGGTAGATATCAACCCTGACCGTATCGGCCTGACCAAGCCCGTCACGGTTGGTATTGTCGGGGATGCAAAACAGGTTGCCGAACAATTGCTGACGCGACTGTCGGGTGAAGCCGGTGATGCGGGCCGCAAGGAACGCCGCGAGCTGATCGCGGACACCAAATCAAACTGGGCGCAAACCCTGACCTCGATGGACCACGAAGACGACAGTGATGAAGGCATCAATTGGAATGAACGCGCCCGCAATGCCAAACCCGATAGCCTGTCGCCACGCCAAGCTTGGCGTGCGATTCAGGCGGCCTTGCCAAAAGACGCGATCATCTCGTCCGACATCGGCAACGCCTGCGCGATCGGTAATGCATACCCGTCGTTTGAGCAGGGCCGCAAATATCTGGCACCTGGCCTGTTTGGCCCCTGCGGTTACAGCTTTCCAGCTATTCTGGGGGCCAAAATTGGCCAACCGGAAACCCCCGTTGTCGGCTTCGCAGGCGACGGCGCGTTCGGCATTTCGATGAATGAAATGACCGCCTGTGGCCGCGACGCATGGCCCGCCATTACCATGGTGATTTTTCGCAATTACCAATGGGGCGCGGAAAAACGCAACACCACGCTTTGGTATGACGACAACTTCGTCGGCACCGAATTGGACTATAACGTGTCCTACGCCGGTATCGCCAAAGCTTGCGGCGTTAACGGCGTTGTCGCCACAACCATGGAC
>CAZMMG010000058.1:0-11056 GCA_964567355.1 uncultured Neptunicoccus sp. | reverse complement strand
GCCCCAAGCCGTCCATCGCAGCCCATCCATCAACAATACCGTCACGTTTACCCAGATTGATAAGCGCCGACTGCCGAAATGGGCTGCCACTGTCGGTCATAACAACCCCTGAAATAAACGATAATTTGGGAAGCACTTTCACGTTGTTCAAATCCAGCAAGCGGGCTTTTTCCTGCTCCAGTTGAATGGCCGCTTCACGCCAGGCTTTCATCTGCTGCAACTCGCGGCGTAATTCTTGGTTTTGCTCATATATCTGCTTATAGGACTGGAAATCATCTGCGATCCGGGAAATTCGTGAAATCGGCGCCATCGCCCAATTCATATTCGGAATAACCTTGTCCAGTATCGACACACGCATTTGTTCAGCACGTGGATTGTCGATGCGCCAGAACAAAAAGGTCAAAAGCAGAAAAAAAAGTGTCAGCCCAAACAAAACCCTGCGAATGGATCGCCCAAAGTCACGCGCTTCTGTTCTATGTTCCGCCATATCCTACCTTTGGGAATGACAACCTGCCTTAGCTGTCATAATCGATGACATGGGACAGTTGCTTTGCAAATTCCAAAGACATGCCCGTGCCCAAGGCAACGCAATTCAAACATTCGTCGGCTACGGATATAGGCAGGCCCGTTTGTTCACGTAATGCCATATCCAACTCACCTAATAATGCACCACCCCCGGTTAGCATAACACCGCGATCGACAATGTCAGCAGCCAAATCAGGCGGAGTACTTTCCAACGCCTGCATTACAGCCTCGCAAATTTGTTGTACGGGTTCGGCCAAAGCATCCGCCACTTGCGCCTGATTAAGCTCGATTTCTTTGGGAACACCGTTAAGCAAATCGCGACCGCGAATAATCATCTTTTCACCAACCCCGTTTTCGGGAATGCGCGCACAGCCTATGGTGGTCTTTATCCGCTCGGCTGAAGATTCACCCACCAACAGGTTTTGTTGCCGACGCAAATACGAGATTAGGGCTTCATCCATACGGTCGCCACCAATGCGCACGGAACGCGCATAAACAATGTCGCCCAATGACAATACCGCCACTTCCGTTGTCCCACCGCCAATATCAACCACCATGGAACCGGTTGGATCCTGTATCGGCATACCTGCCCCCAACGCCGCCGCAATCGGCTCGGCAATCAGGCCCGCTTTGCTTGCACCTGCGGATAAAACAGACTGGCGAATGGCGCGTTTTTCAACCGGCGTGGCCCCGTATGGAACACAAACGATTATGCGCAATTTTGACAAAGGCGAGCGGCGATGAACCTTGGCAATGAAATATTTGATCATTTCCTCGGCCACGTCAAAATCCGCAATCACCCCGTCGCGCATCGGGCGAATGGCCTCAATTGATCCCGGCGTGCGCCCCATCATCAGCTTTGCATCTTCACCAACGGCCAAAACCCGTTTGAGCCCACCTTTGACGTGATAGGCCACAACCGAAGGTTCATTCAGCACAATGCCCTTTCCCTTGATGTAAATCAAAGAGTTGGCCGTGCCTAAATCAATGGCCATATCGGATGAAAAAATACCTAAAATACTACTTAGCATCATGCCTGCCTATCTTGAATTGCTGGTTCCAAGACTCAGCTTGAAAGCCGTATTCTTATAGGTGGCACATGCCTTGTCCGTAAAGGGTTATATGAAGTTAAACTGGGGCATTTGCCAATATAAGCGAAGTTTCGCCCCAGTTTACCCGAATTGCTATATTTGGCTGCCTTTGCTTATATCGGTTCCGGCACGGTTTTTTCACGCCGCACCATCAACTTGTTCAGTGCATTCACATAAGCCTTGGCCGAAGCCACAACCGTATCGGTATCCGCCGATTGCCCTGTCACAATTTTGCCGTTCTCTTCCATCCGTACACTAACCGTTGCCTGCGCATCCGTGCCTTCAGTAACCGCGTGCACCTGATAGACCTGCAAATGCGCCTCATGCGGAAACAGTTCCTTAATCGCGTTGAACGTCGCATCTACAGGCCCGTCACCTGTAGCCGTGACCTGATGATCCACCCCGTCAATGCTCAACGTCAAATCCGCCGATTGCGGGGCTTTCGTGCCACAGATGACGCGCAGAAATTTCACCTGAATATAATCGTGCTGTTCCTCAACAACGCTGTCGTTCATCAAGGTGATCAGATCTTCTTCAAACACTTCTTTCTTGCGGTCAGCCAGAGCCTTGAAGCGGATGAACACATCGCGCAACTGATTGTCGCCCAGTTCATAACCCAACTCAGCCAATTTTGAACGCAACGCGGCACGGCCCGAATGCTTGCCCATCACCAGATTAGATTCGCTTAATCCAATGTCCTCGGGGCGCATAATCTCGTAAGTGCCCGCATGTTTCAGCATGCCGTCCTGATGAATGCCGCTTTCATGGGCAAAGGCGTTTTTACCGACAATCGCCTTGTTGTATTGCACCTGAAACCCCGTTGCGCGTGATACAAGCCGGCTGGCTTGCATGATTTTAGTGGCATCAATATCCGTCTGGTAGGGCAGAATATCGTTGCGTACCCGCATCGCCATCACCACCTCTTCCAAGGCTGCATTGCCGGCACGTTCGCCCAAACCGTTGATGGTGCACTCGATTTGCCGCGCGCCTGCATCCACTGCGGCCAGCGCATTGGCAACAGCCATGCCCAGATCATTGTGGCAATGGGTGGCGATAACAACATCGTCGATGCCCGGCACCCGCTCTTTCAACAGCCGGATCAGGGCGGCACTTTCACCCGGGGCAGTATAGCCGACCGTATCAGGGATATTGATCGTAGTGGCACCTGCCTTGATCGCGGTTTCCACCGCACGACATAAAAAATCATGCTCGGTTCTTGTGGCGTCTTCGGCACTCCATTGCACATCATCGGTAAAATTTCGGGCATGCTCAACCGACGCCGCAATCGCCTCGATTACGGTTTCCGGCTCCATTTGCAACTTGAATTTCATATGCAAGGGCGAGGTCGAAATAAACGTATGTATCCGGGGCTTTTTCGCCGCTTTCAGGGCTTCTCCCGCACGGTCGATATCCTTGAACGAAGAACGCGACAAACCGCAGACGGTAGCATTTTTCATCCGTTCCGCGATGTCCCTGACCGCTTCAAAATCGCCTTCGGATGCAATTGGAAACCCAGCCTCGATGATGTCGACACCCATCTCGTCAAGGGTCTCGGCTATTTCGATCTTTTCATCGTGGGTCATTGTTGCACCGGGGCTTTGCTCGCCGTCGCGCAAGGTCGTATCAAAAATCAAGACTTGGTCTTGTTTGTTCGTGTCAATCATATCGGTATCTCTTTTGTTTACTTAGCTAATTTCGTGTCAGCGCGTATTTCATACCCTCTGAGCGTACGCGCCATTTCAGACACGCTCAGAGGCAGCTAAGTAGAAGAAGCGCACACGAGGGCAGACCCATAGGGGCCGATCCAAAAATGATATGTGCGTTTTTCACCATATTTTCCTTATAAGGTGATTCTTGAAAAAGAAAAGACTTTTGGCACAGGCTAATTTATCGCCTTCACCCAGCGCGCCACCTGTTCGCGCACACGTTTCGGTGCCGTACCACCATAACTCATCCGTGATGCAACCGAGGTATGCACACCCAACACCCCGAACACCGCGTCCGTTATATCCGCGCAAACCTCTTGCATCTGCACAAGCGTCAGATCAGGCAAATCAACCCCGCCGTCTTCCGCCATTTTCACCAAAGCCCCAGTCACATGATGCGCCTCGCGAAACGGCATGTCCAATTCGCGCACCAACCAGTCAGCCAAATCTGTGGCGGTAGAAAACCCGGTTGCCGCCGCCACTTCCAGTTTGTCTTTGTTAGGGGTCATATCGCCGACCATTCCGGTCATTGCGGCCAAAGCCAGCATCAGGCTGTCGGCAGCATCAAAAACCTGTTCCTTGTCTTCCTGCATGTCCTTGGAATAGGCCAGCGGCAGGCCCTTCATAATTGTCAGTAACGCCACCAAAGACCCGTTAATCCGCCCGACTTTAGAGCGGATCAATTCCGCCGCATCGGGATTTTTCTTTTGCGGCATAATTGAAGACCCCGTTGAAAACCTGTCCGACAGGCTGACAAAACCGAACTGCGCCGACGACCAGATCACCAGTTCTTCGGCAAAGCGGCTAAGATGTGTCGCACAAATCGAGGACGCCGCCAGAAATTCCAGCGCAAAATCGCGGTCAGACACCGCATCCAGTGAATTCGCCGCAGGGCGATCAAATCCCAAAGCCTGCGCCGTCATATGGCGGTCTATCGCAAAACCAGTACCCGCCAATGCCGCCGCCCCCAAAGGGCTTTCGTTCATCCGAGCGCGTGCATCAGCCATGCGTGAGCGATCCCGCGCAAACATTTCCACATAGGCCATCATATGATGCCCCCATGTCACCGGTTGGGCGACCTGAAGATGGGTAAACCCCGGCATCACCATATCGGCGCCTGTGTCCGCCTGTTTCAGCAACGCCTTGATCAAGGCTTCCAGCCCGGTCACAACTGCGTCCATTTGATCGCGTACCCACAGTTTGAAATCCACCGCCACCTGATCGTTGCGCGACCGGGCCGTGTGAAGCCGCCCTGCAGCCTCGCCGACCAAATCCTTAAGCCGCGCTTCCACATTCATGTGGATGTCTTCCAAGACTTTGGAAAACTGAAACTGACCTGTGTCAATTTCTGACAATATCGTGAGTAGCCCTTCCCGAATAGCCGTTGCATCGCTATCAGTGATGATACCCTGTTGGGCTAACATCGCTGCATGTGCGCGCGATCCTTCGATATCCTGATGCGCCATGCGCTGATCGAAATCGATCGAGGCATTAATCGCCTCCATAATCGCGTCCGGGCCACTGGCAAAACGCCCGCCCCACATTGCATTCGACTGTTTTTTGTCCGACATGAATATAACCGTAATCTAAAGGGCCTGATATGACCGCCAAGTTTCTGTTCGCCATCCTATACGCTGCCCTAACGCTGGGCGCAAATCCTGTGTTGGCTGCTCCGCTGAATTTATCCCAAATTGCAGCATTGCGCGCGGGCGACATGCAAAGGCTCGAAATTTATTCCGAACCAACCGAAATGCCGACTACGGGTTTTTTGGATGAGCAAGGCAAACCAGTATCTCTGGATGCTTACAAGGGCAAGGTCGTGCTGCTGAACATCTGGGCCACATGGTGCCCGCCGTGCCGCGCTGAACTGCCTTCTATCGATGCCCTTGAAGCCGAACTTGGCGGCGATAATTTCACCGTCGTCCCCGTTGCCATGGGCCGCAATCCTGTTGCGGCGATTAAAAAATTCTATCGCAAAGCCGGCATCACCCATTTGCCGATCCTGCGCGACCCCAAACAAAAATTTGCCCGTGCCAATGGCATATTTGGCTTGCCCACCACAATAATTCTAAACGCCAAAGGCCAAGAGATTGCCCGCATGATAGGCGATGCCAATTGGCATTCAAAAGAGGCCCTGACCCTGATCAAAGCCCTGCTGCCGAAAGCCGATGCCACAACAGAAACCTAAAGCCCCTTCCAATTGGCACCATACCCTGAAGGCGTCTCTTTTACCCCCAATATTCGCCTAGCTGTCAGGAATTCGGTGTACAGTGGGACGGGGGTGATTTTTAACCACAAGCGGTAACGCCACAGATGATGTAATCAGCCAGAAATATAGTCTAATGGCGAAATTTCGGCATCAGTTGCAGCAGGTTTTTAGTATATGCATGCTGCGGGGCGGTGAACAACTGTTCGGTATCCGCGATTTCCAGAATTTTACCGCTTTGCATCACCGCCACACGGTCACACATCTGACGGATAACCGGCAGGTCGTGACTGATAAACATCATGGTCAGGCCCAGCTCTTCCTGCAGGTCTTTCAGCAGGTTCAGGATTTGCGCCTGAATAGAAACATCCAAGGCGGACGTTGGCTCATCACAGATCAAAAACCTCGGGCGCGTGGCCAATGCGCGGGCAATGGATATACGTTGCCGCTGGCCGCCGGAAAATTCATGCGGAAATTTACGTGCGGCTTGCTGCCCCAGCCCGACGATTTCCAGCAGCTCCGAAACGATCTTTTTCACCTCGCTCCGGTTGGCGGCCTGTTTGTGAAAAACAATCGGTTCGGCAATGATATTTTCCACCCGCATTCGGCCATTAAGCGAAGAAAACGGGTCTTGAAACACCATTTGTGTTTGCCGCCGATAGTAATTTCGTTTGTTGGTGTCTTGCAACCGGTTCAGGTCGACCCCGCAAAATGAAACGGCGCCGCCCGAAGGGTCATAGATACCGGTCACGCAGCGTGCAATCGTCGATTTTCCCGAACCGCTTTCGCCGACAATGCCAAAAACTTCGCCCTGCCTGATGTCAAAAGACACGCCTTTGAGCGCGGTAAAATATTTATTATTACGCTTGAAAATCGCGCGTTTGATGGTGAAATCCAGCTTCAGCTTGTCAACCGTCAGCATCGGCCCGGCAAAATTCTCGTAGTCACGGGTTTTGCCCAGCCACATGTCGGACAGTTTGATATCCTCAGGCAGAACCTCGACATCTTCGATATAGGTCACAAGCGGGAAACGGTGGGTTTTCTTGTCAGGCCTTGGCACAGCGGAAATCAGGCTTTTGGTGTATTCATGGCTTGGTTTATAAAGCACGTCAGCGGTTTCGCCCAATTCGACCAACCTGCCGTGATACATTACCGCCACCCGGTCGGTAATCTCGGCAATCACCCCCATATCGTGGGTGATCATGATCATACCGACATTACGGTCCACACAAAGCTTGCGTAGCAGATCAAGGATTTGCGCCTGAATAGAAACATCCAACGCGGTGGTTGGTTCATCGGCGATCACCACTTCAGGATCGGAACAAAGCGCCAAAGCGATCACCACGCGCTGACGCATCCCGCCCGAAAATTGATGCGGATAGTGATCCACCCGCTCGGTCGCGTTTTCTATACCGACCTGATTTAACAGTTCAATAGCGCGTGTGCGGGCCGTCTTGTCATCCAGTTTTAGGTGCAGCATGATGGTTTCGATTAGTTGTGCGCCCACGGTTTCCAACGGGTTCAATGACGTTAGGGGATCCTGAAAAATCATCCCGATACGTTTGCCCCGAATCGCTGATTTCAGGTTTTCGTCCAGATCGTCAATCCGCTCGCCCTTAAGCCAAATCGAACCGGATGATATGTAACCGGGCTGATCAAGCAGTGAAATGACCGCATTACCGACGGTGGATTTTCCAGCCCCGCTTTCACCGACAATACCCAGAATTTCACCCGGTTTAAGTGTCAGGCTGACAGCGTTCACAGCGGTAAAATCACCCTTGCGGGAGGGGAATTTTACGGTCAGGTCTTTGATTTCCAGCAAGGGCATATGCGCGACCTATTGAAGTTTTGGATTAAGCGCGTCACGCAGCCAATCGCCAAAAAGGTTAACTGATAAAGACAGGATGATCAGGGTCAGGCCGGGGAATATGGTGATCCACCATTCACCCGAAAACAGGTATTCGTTGCCGATGCGAATGAGCGTACCCAGCGACGGGGTGGTGGGCGACAGGCCGACGCCAAGAAAGCTAAGCGTGGCCTCGATGATGATCGCCAATGCCAGGTGCAACGTGCCGATAACAAATACCGGCCCCAGCACATTGGGCAGGATATGTTTGATCATGATCCGGGTCGATCCCAGCCCGATCACTTGTCCTGCCTGTACGTATTCCTTGATTTTCTCGGTCATCACGCTGGAACGCACGGTTCGTGCATATTGTACCCAGCCCGATACCGCGATGGCGAAAATCACCACATAAAGTGCCAGATCTTCGTGTATATCCTTCGGTGCAATGGTTCTGAAAACCCCGTCGATCAAAAGCGCAATCAGGATGGCGGGGAACGACAATTGCACATCGGCAATGCGCATGATGATCGTGTCTACACGGCCGCCGACGTAGCCCGAGATCAGCCCAAGACCAACCCCGATAACCAAGGACAGAAAGACCGAGGTAAAGCCGACAAACAACGAAATGCGAAGCCCGTAAAATATGGTGGATAAAATACCGCGTCCCTGATCGTCGGTTCCCAATAAAAATTTACTGTCGCCCATATCCATCCACGCTGGCGGTAGGTTGCTATCAAACAGATCGATGGATGCCAGATCGAACGGATTATGCGGGGCGACCAAGGGGGCGAATACGGCCAGCGCAATAAGGCTGATCCCGATAACCGCCGAGACATAGGCCATGGGGGTATGGGTAAAGGAATACCACAGGTCATTGTCGGCCAGACGGCGGCGCATCTCGTGCAGCCAGTTTGTGTTTTGCTGTGCCATCAATCACCGACCGTGGTTCTAAGCCGGGGATCAAGCACGACATAAAGAATATCGACCAGCAGATTGATCGCGACAAAGATAAACGCGATCAGAACCAGATAGGCGGCCATGATCGGAATATCCGCATTGCCGATGGCCTGAATGAACAGCAGCCCCATGCCGGGCCACTGAAACACGCTTTCGGTGATCAGAGAAAAGGCAATGATCGAGCCCAGTTGCAGCCCGGTAATGGTAATCACCGGGATCAGGGTGTTTTTCAATGCGTGGCGGTAATAGAGGGATTTCATGCTTAAGCCGCGTGCGCGGCCAAACTTGATATAGTCGGTGCGCAGAACTTCCAGCATCTCGGCCCGCACCAACCGCATGATCAGGGTCAATTGAAAAATTGCCAAGGTGATGGCCGGCAGAATTAATGCCTTTATCCCTGACCATGTCAGCAGGCCGGTTGTCCACCAACCCAAGGTTACAACATCACCGCGGCCAAAGGTTGGCAACCAGCGAAATACCACGCCGAACATCAGGATCAGCAAAATACCGATTAGGAATGTGGGCAGTGATACGCCGACCAAAGAGGCCGAGAGGAAAAATTTTGACACCCAGCTGTCTTGATGGATTGCGGTATATATGCCCATCGGCATGCCAATAAAAAAGGCCAGCAGCGCCGAAAGCATGGACAGTTCCAGCGTAGCGGGCATGCGTTCTGCCAGTAATTGGCTTACGGGAACGCGCAAAGTATAGCTTAGGCCGAATTCACCCTGAATTGCATTTTCAGCGAAATGGGCAAACTGCACTACGAAAGGATCGTTCAATCCCAGTTGTTCGCGTAGGGCGTTGCGCTCGACCACGGATGTATCTTGCCCCACCATATTGCTAATCGGGTCGCCGACGAAACGCAGCAGAGCAAAAGTGATCAGCCCCACGGCAAGCATGACAAGCACGCTTTGTATCAGCCGTTTACCTATGAAAGTCAGCATGGCAGCCCCCAAGACCCCTGTTGGATGAAAATGGCGCAACCGCTAGATGCGACTGCGCCATAGTGTTTTGGCAGATTTACTTGCCGATTACAGCGGTTCTGAGATCAAGGATATTGTCCGCCCGTTGTGACACGGTGACCTTATCGCTGGCACCCCAGGACAGGGGTTGCTGGTGCAATGGCAGATAGCCAACCTCATCCTGCACTATCTGGAAGCCTTCCTCAATCAACGCCTGACGTTTGACCGGATCGGTTTCCGAGCCGATCATATTGGATATCTCGTCAACCCGCGCGTTACAGTAGTTGCCCAAGTTATACGCGCCCAGTTTGGCGTCTTTGTTTTGGCATGACAACAGGTTCTGGAACACGTTATGTGCGTCGATAGACCCTGGCGTCCAGCCCAGCAGATAAAAGCTGGTGTCATAACCGCCTTGGGCTAGAACCTTACCGAAATATTTGGATTTCGGTTGTGCCAGTAGATCAACCTTGATGCCGACTTTGGCCAGCAGGCTGGTCACTGCCTGACAGATTTTTTCGTCGTTCACATAGCGGTTGTTGGGGCAATCCATGGTAACGGTGAAACCGTCGCCGTAACCAGCTTCGGCCAGCAGGGCTTTGGATTTTGCCGGATCATAGGCATAGGGCGTGTTCAGTGCTTCTACAAAACCGTTGATTTGTGGCGCAATCATTTCGCCTGTCGGTGTTGCCGCACCGCGCATAACTTTCTGGTTTATCAAATCCAGATTGATCGCATGGGCAAAGGCTTCGCGTACACGCACGTCTTTGAACGGGTTTTTGCCTTTCACCGAAGAATGCAACAACTCGTCACGCGCTTGGTCCATCCCAAGGAAGATTGTGCGTGCTTCTGGCCCGGCCAAAGGACGTACACCGTCTGCATCTTTCAGGCGTGACCAGTCTTGTACAGGTACGGGGTAGACCAGATCCAACTGCCCCGAGATCAGGGCCGCAACCCGCGTGGCTGCTTCTTTCACAGGGGTGAATTCAACCCGCGTGATGTTTGTTGGAATGCTATTGTCCCAATATCCGTCGAAACGTTCCATAACCGTGCGTACACCTGGTTGACGTTCAACAATTTTGAACGGGCCGGTGCCGTTGGCATGTGTTGTGGCATAGCCGGGATCATTGGCATTTTTGACATTGCCCGACGCAGCCGCACCATTTGCTTCTGACCATTCTTTGTCCATGATGTAAAAGAAGGTCATTTCCTGCATGATCACTGGCAGCGGGCCGCTGGTGGTCATGGTGATGTTATAGTCGTCGACCTTTTCGATGTTCTGGATCATGCCGGCGCGAACCTTTTGGTCAGAGCCTTCAGTCTGGGCGCGGTGCCATGAAAAAATCACGTCATCAGCATTAAAATCATTGCCGTTGTGAAATTTCACACCCTTGCGCAGGGCGATTTCCCAAGTGGTGGGGCTGGTGCTTTTCCAAGAAGTTGCCAGCGCCGGCTGCAATTGCAGGTTGGCATCGTATTTGGTCATGCCTTCATACACATTGCCCAGCAGACCCAGTGTAAAGGTTTCGTTCAGGCTGTGCGGGTCAAGCCCCTGTGCATCCCCCTGATAGGCATATTTAAAGGTTTCCGCCGATGCAGGCAGGGCCAGCATCGCGGCGACTGCCACAACGGACAGACAGGTTTTTATATTTTTCATGTTAAACTCCCTATTTATTTCATCTTTGTTCTAGTTTGCCAGTTGTTTAATTAGACTTTTTATAAACTGACTCCCTTTTTTAACTTGCTCTAACTCAATATATTCA
>CAZMMG010000057.1:0-11062 GCA_964567355.1 uncultured Neptunicoccus sp. | reverse complement strand
TACGATTACAGGCCGCTTTCCAACAAAACCAAATCTGGATTTAGGGCAAACCTGTCGTATTTTTATTATAAAAGCCGGTGGCGCAATATGCCGAGGGGGCATAAGGGCTGGTTTCGGCAAAAATCATGGGCCCGCGCTTGGGGTCAGTTCACATTTCCCGAAAGCCTGGATGCTGGCAATCACAATCTGGCGTTCATCACCGGTCTGGAAGCGGCGGTTGCCTTCGTGCGCCCTAGGGGCAAGTTGCAATATGTGCCGTTTGCGGAACTGACCTTGGCCCGCGACAGCTATAAACTGTCCTTCAACAATAAAGTCGTTCCCGCTGTAGGTTTCAAATTTCGTTACCCGATCAAAGGCGGCCAAATCAATCTGGGCATCAAATATGCCGTGGACAGGCGTTGGATCAAAGGCACCACTGAATATGGCACGGTTATCTTCGCCGGCTGGTATAAGACGTTTTAGACCAGCACATCACGTGCTTCTTGTGGCCCCACCTCAAAAACCCGTTTATAGCGGTCAATCTCATGTTGTGGCCCCATGGCCTTGTTGGGGTTATCAGACAATTTCACCGTCGGCACTCCATTGGCAGCGACCGCTTTGCAAACAAGTGAAAACGGGGCTAGGGCATCGTTTTCGACCAACCCGCAAAAATCATTGGTCAACAATGTCCCCCAGCCAAAGGCAGTTTTCACCTGTCCGTTGAACTGGTTTGCAAGCTGTTCAATCTTGGCCACATCCAAACCGTCGGAAAAAATCACTAATTTCTGTCCTGGATCTTCACCATGCCCCCGCCACCAGCGAATAGCTGCCTTGGCACCGGTTGCAGGATCGCCGCTGTCAACGCGGATACCGGTCCATTTTGCCAGCCAGTCGGGGGCATTTTCCAGAAAACCTGTTGTGCCGTATGTATCGGGCAGAATGATCAGCAGATTACCGTCATGATCAGCCTGCCAGTCCTGCAAAACGCGGTAAGGTGCGGCGGCCAGTTCCGCATCTGTTTTCGACAAGGCGGCATAAACCATCGGCAACTCATGCGCGTTGGTGCCAATAGCCTCAAGTTCGCGGCGCATGGCGATCAGGCAATTTGACGTGCCGGTGAATTTATCGCCCAAGCCCTCATGCATCGCTTGCACACACCAATCCTGCCATAAAAAAGAATGTCGTCGCCGTGTGCCAAAATCGGCCAAAGCCAGGTTTTCGACACTCTTTAAACGATCCACCTTTTCCCATAGCTTGGTCATTGCTCGGGCATAAAGGATTTGCAATTCAAACTTGCCCATATTCTTAAGCACCGCGCGGGTGCGCAATTCCATCAATATAGCTAAAGCTGGAATTTCCCACAGCATGACTTCTGGCCAAGACCCTTCGAAACTCAGCTCATACTGATCCCCGCGCCGTTCCAATTGATAAGCCGGCAGCCTCAGATTTTCGAACCAGTCGATAAAATCAGGCTGGAACATCCGGCGTTTGCCGTAAAACATATTGCCGCGCAGCCATGTGCTTTCACCGGGCGACAGGCGTAACGTGCGCGCATGGTCAAGCTGCTCGCGCAATTCCGCTTCATCAACCATGTTTGCCAATGGAATTTTCATTGTCC
Organism: uncultured Neptunicoccus sp.; assembly: GCA_964567355.1. Classification (GTDB taxonomy): domain Bacteria; phylum Pseudomonadota; class Alphaproteobacteria; order Rhodobacterales; family Rhodobacteraceae; genus Amylibacter. The sequence goes on along the minus strand of CAZMMG010000057.1, from coordinate 9,465 downwards.
GATTGATCAAACTGAATTTCACATGCACATCAGCCATATGCCGGTAAACCGACTGGCACATCAAAAGTTTGTAGAAATCCGTATCTATCAAAGAGCGGATAATCGGGTCGATTTTCCAATTGTGATTATAAACCCGGCTGGCAATATCGATCATGTCATCCCCTTAGAATTTCAGGCCTACCCCCCTAGACCTTTGCGTCAACGGATCGTATATCCTCGCCCATGTCAAAATATATCGTAGCCGCCCTATATCATTTTACCAAGTTTGAGGACACCAAAGCCCTGCAAGCCGATCTTCAGGCTATTTGTGATGCAAACGGCGTTAAAGGTTCGTTGTTATTAGCGTTTGAAGGCATCAACGGCACCATTGCCGGAACCCGCCCCGGCATTGATGCCGTGTTGGCTGCCATCCGCGCATTGCCCGGATGTGGTGATTTTGTACATAAAGAGAGCCATGCAACCGAAATGCCGTTTTTGCGCATGAAGGTGAAGCTGAAAAAAGAGATCGTCACGTTGGGTGTGGCTTCGGTTGATCCAACTGCCCATGTCGGCCATTACGTTAACCCCGAAAACTGGAATGACCTGATTAGCCAAGACGATGTAGTGCTAATCGATACCCGCAATGATTACGAGGTCGATATAGGCACTTTTCAAGGCGCGGTAGACCCTAAAACCAAATCCTTCGGCGAATTTCCTGACTGGTGGGAAAAAAATAAGGATCGGTTCCACAATAAACGCGTTGCCATGTTCTGCACGGGCGGCATCAGGTGTGAAAAATCGACAAACTTTCTAATGAGCCAAGGCGTCGAGGATGTTTACCATCTTAAGGGCGGGATTCTGAAATATCTGGAAGAAGTCCCGCAAAAAGACAGCACTTGGGAAGGTGAATGTTTCGTTTTCGATGCCCGCGTTTCTGTTAAACACGGGCTTGAAGAGGGCAAATATGCACTATGCTATGCCTGCCGTATGCCGCTTGCGCCGCAAGATTTCGACCGCCCCGAATATGAACACGGCGTCAGTTGCCACCAATGCATCGACAGCCATAGCGAAGAGCGCAAAGGGCGGTTTCGCGAACGCCAAAAGCAGGTTGATCTGGCCAATAAGCGCGGCACAAAACATATCGGTTAGGGCCTAGCAATACGCACAGTGCTTTTGAACAACACCCTGCGCTTGTGCGTTAATGCTTTGAAGGTTAGCGAAATATGATCTGAATGCCCCATAACTAAACCAGTAAACTAATTTAGTTATAAATTGGGTAGCACTGCTGTGAACGCTTGATTTCAAAAAATACCGGCTAACATATATTAATCCCCTGAAGCGGCCCTGCAATAATCATTACGCGTTGTCGTACCGAGTTAAAATTGCTATGACTTCTCAAAGGCAAAGCATCACAAGAGTAATCCCTTGGTATCACCGATCTCAGAATATGACCTGCGGGTAGCAAAAGGTGCCTTGAATGATGACCCGTTTCAACGAGATGCACTGGAATTACTCAATCACCTGCACGCGGAACTTACCCATTACAAACCTTCAAAACTGGGCTACTTGAAATCATTCTTCGCAGGCAATCGCCGCCCTCCCAAAGGTCTTTATATTTATGGCGGTGTCGGGCGCGGCAAATCTATGTTGATGGATTTATTTTATGAAAAAACCACCACACGCGCCAAGCGCCGCGTGCATTTTCACGGCTTTATGCAAAATTTCCATGAGGCCATGCACCGGGCCCGGCAAGCAGGCGTAGAAGATGTTCTAAAACCCATAGCGCAGGAAATCATTCAATCCACCGATCTTTTATGTTTCGATGAAATGCAGATCACCGATATTACCGATGCGATGCTTGTTGGGCAACTGTTTGAATATCTGTTCAATGCAGGTGTCGTCATTGTCATCACTTCCAATCGGCCGCCCGATGATCTCTATAAGGATGGGCTGAACCGCCGCCTGTTTTTGCCCTTCATCGAGATGATCAAAACCCGCCTGACAGTCTATTGCCTGGATAGCCAAACAGATCACCGGCAAAATCGCCTTAGCGACCAACAGATTTATTTTCACCCGCTTGACGCCGCCACGGATTTTGCTGTTAGCCACCTGTGGCAGGAACTTTCGGGCGGAAAATTTGACCCGCTTGTCCTCAAGCGAAAAGGCCGAAATGTCGTGATCCCCGCATTTCGCAATGGCATCGGCAAAGCCAGTTTCAACGATTTATGTGCAAAACCGCTTGGCCCGGGTGATTTTCTGGCTATCGCCAAGGCGATGCGAGTACTGTTCCTAACAGACATCCCAAAACTCTCGAAAGTTAACAATAACGAGGCCAAACGCTTCGTCACCCTGATCGACGCGCTTTATGAAGCCAAAGTAAAACTGATCGCTTCCGCTGATGCCGAACCCGAAAAGCTGTATACCGACGGCACCGGTGCCTTCGAGTTTCAGCGCACCGCCAGCCGCCTGCGCGAAATGCAGTCAGTGGGTTGGGCGGTCTAACGCAGCTTCTTGCGCAGTGCTTTCAGAAAATCCTGATCCGCTTTGCCGCTTGGTTGCTGGCCCCACGCGATTTGAACAGCCGTCACCGCGTCGATGGTTTTCGGCCCGATGATGCCGTCAGGCTCGCCCAGATCATAACCGGCGCGGTTCAGCAGTTTTTGCACTTCCAGCTTTTCATCCAGCTTCAACGCCCCTGGGCCACGCGGCCATTCGCGGGCAAACGCGCCACCACCCTTGATCCTGTCCGCCAGATGCCCCACTGCCATGGCGTAGGAATTGGCGTTGTTATAGCGTTTGATTACGCGGAAATTTTTGAACACGATAAACACCGGCCCATCTGCCCCTGCGGGTAAAAAAACCGATCCCTGCCCGTAGTTCGGAATTTTTCGACCCCGCACCGTTCGCAGGCCCAATTCTGTCCAGCGTGCAGGCGTTGCTTTCACTTTCAGGCTGGCATTGCCAAAATAGAAACCCTTGGGCAGCTTCACCTCGACCCCCCAAGGTTGGTGCAATGTCCAACCGGCTTTTTTCAGATAATTTGCCGTCGACGCCAGCGCATCGGAGGGGTCATTTACATCCCAGACATTGCGTTTACCGTCGCCGTTGAAATCCTGCGCCGAGGCCTGATAACTGGTCGGAATAAACTGCGTATGCCCCATGGCACCGGCCCATGATCCTGTCATGTTGTTTGCGGTAATATCGCCGCTTTGTATGATCCGCAAAGCCTCTAGTAACTGTTGACGGCCAAACTTTGCCCGCCGCCCATCATAGGCCAATGTCGCCAAAGCCTCGATGATATTGATGTCGCCCATGTTCTTGCCATAGGACGATTCCAGCCCCCAAATCGCCAAAATCGCCTCTTTATCAACACCGTATTTCCGCTCGATGGCATTCAAAGTTCTTTTGTGTTTCGCCAACATTGCACGCCCGTTTTTCACCCGTTTGGGCGATGTCGCCGTATCCAGATAATCCCATATCTGGCGCGAAAACTCGGCCTGCTTGCCGTCCAACTGCATTACACGCGGGTTCAGTTTCACCCCGCGAAAGGCGCGGTTATAGGTGCGGGCGGTGATGCCGTTTTTCAACGCCACAGCCCGAAACGACTTCACCCAACGCTGAAAACCGCTTTGGGATTGCGCGATGATAATCCAGCTGTTGTCCTGAATGATTGTCGCTTGCGCCAGGTTTGCGCCAGATAGACCAAACGCTACAACCAAAGCTGTCATAGTAAATTTCATTGGTATCCCCTGCCCGAGGTTATTGATTATTTTCTATATGTAGCGGCTTTCGGCCAAACTCCAAAGCTTAAAAGCGCAGATGGCGTTCACTATGCGGAGAGCCGCCTAAACCATGCTCCGCTTCCCGTTTGATACGATCCAGAAATTCACGCAACATGCCCACACGGCGCGGCTTGAACGATGCCCCCGTCAGGTAAATAGATTTAATACGGTCCACCCGGAACGCGCGGTAATCGTTGCGCAATGCACAATGGGCCAGCAGCATCAGGCTTTCATCCATGAACACGATCGACAAAGGCCAGACATTGCGGGTGCTGGCATCCCCGTTTCGATCACAATAGGATATTTTCAAAACCTGCTCTTCGCGTGCAGCGCGGCGCAGGGCAGACATGTCGATGGTTATGGGATGCCTGCGATGGAATTTCTTGGCTGACAGCACCGCATTTTGCAACTGTACTTGCATACGTTTAGGTAATGATGCGTTGACTTTGGACAGTACATTTTGCGCAGCTTTAGCCAAAACCGGATCGCCCACCTGCTGCACTTCGCGCAGGCCCAGAACCAGTGCTTCTATTTCATCCGTATTGAACAGCATCGGCGGCATGGCAGGATCTTCCACCACGGTAAAGCCGTAGCCTGCGGCACCATCAATCACCGCCCCTGCCGCGCGTAGATCGTCAATGTAGCGGTAAACCGTGCGCGGTGAGATATTCAATTCACACGCCAACTGTTCTGCTGTCACGGGCGGTGGCAGCGTACGGATCAGTTGCATCAATTCCATCAGGCGGTTACTTTTGGTCATAGGTTACCTTACAAACGGCTACTGACAGTTTTTGTCAGTATGGTTTGTTATCTATACGTCAAACAGCAATCCAAGGACACCCATGTTAGAAATCACCGTTTTCCCACCCGCTTTTAATGAAATATCCGCCAGCCCGTTTACCGTCAAAGCCTGGTGTTTGATGGAACAATCGGGCCAGCCCTATAGTGTGAAAGTTACATCTGATCCACGCAAAGCCCCGAAGGGAAAATTACCGATTCTGACCCATGACGGCAAAATCATTCCCGACAGTGAACAGATCAGGGACTATATAGAACAGGGCTTCGGCGTCGATTATGACGCCGGCCTAAGTACCAAAGAGCGCGGCCTGTCGCGCAGCATTATCCGCATGATGGACGAACATATGTATTTCATTGTTATGGCCAGCAGGTGGCAACAGGATACCCATTGGCCGACCACCCGGGCGGCACTTTTTGGTACCATGCCCGCACTGCTGCGCAAAATCATCCCCAACAAAATCCGCAAAAGAACAATTCAAACCCTGATCGGCCAGGGCATGGGGCGGCACAGCACCGCTGAGCAAGTGGAACGTGCCGAAAAAGACATCGCGGCAATCGAGGTAATTTTGGGCGAACAGGCATTTTTATTTGGAGACAAACCAACGGCTGCGGATTATTCGGTTGTGCCGATGCTGCGCATGATCACGTCTTTCCCGATAGACAACCCGCTAAAGGATCTGGTGCAATCACGCCCGACCCTGATGGCCTATCTGGCACGTAGCAAGGAAACGTTTTATCCAGGGTAGCGTATTCTCACGCCTTTTGCCCCGTCACCAATACTTGGCTGGCGGGGGTTATCGTTTATTAGGGTATGTAGGTTATAAGAAAGGCAGGCCTGCCGTTTGTAGCTATTGGCCGAACAAGGGTGGAAAACCCTTGCACCTAATTCTTACCGGTAGTTTTCGGTGGTTTTCGCATTTGACGCTGTTACCCGCCCTTTGAAAACCCGTATACTACTTTTGTCGACATTCGGGTTATACACCCTATAGGATTAGGGTTTCGTTAGGGGGGCGTTCGCACCCCTTAACGCCTACGTTGTAATTTACGTTTCTTGCCTTTGTTTTTCCCGAACTTGCGCCCGCGCGAACGCCCCCGCCCTGAGCCGCCTTTGGGCATCGGTTTGCCGTTCAGTTCCAGCATTTCCAGCGTCAAGCCGCCGGTGATGGCGGTGGCCTCTACCAAGGAGACCTTGCACGGCATCCCAACCGCAATAACCCGCCCGCTGTCTTCGCCTTTCAGGGTGCCGTCGCGTTCAATATAGCGCCAATACTCACGGCCCAACTGGCTAAGGGGAATGATCCCGTCGGCGCCTGTTTCCAGCAATTTCACGAACAAGCCGAACTTGGCGATGCCAGAAACACGGCCATCAAATTCGACCCCGATGCGTTCCGACAAAAACGCCGCCAGATAACGGTCTGTGGTATCGCGCTCAGCCAGCATGGAACGTCGTTCGGTTTCGGAAATCCATTCGCCGGTCTGGGCCAAACCCTCGATATCGCCCGGTTTCAACCCGTCATCGCCCCAACCATGCGCGGAAATCAAAGCGCGGTGCACAATCAGGTCGGCATAGCGGCGAATGGGTGATGTGAAATGCCCGTATCGTTTCAGGTTCAACCCGAAATGCCCCAGATTGTCAGGGGAATAATAGGCCTGTTTCATCGAGCGCAACACGGTCATGTTAATCACTTCCGCATCTTCGGAACCCTTGGCTGCATCCAGCAACCTGTTCAAATCCTGCGTCCGCAACACCTGCCCCTTGGCCAGTTGCAGACCTGCAGCATCAGCGACTTCGCGCAGCACATCCAGTTTTTCGGGCGAGGGCTCTTCATGGACACGGTACAGAAGCGGCCATTTCTTGGCTTCCAGCGTTTCTGCCGCACAAACGTTTGCCGTAACCATAAACTCTTCCACCAGCTTATGGGCGTCAAAGCGTTCCTTGAAAGACACCGATGTAACTACACCTGCATCAGATAAAACGATCTGGCGTTCAGGCAGGTCCAGGTGCAAAGGCTGGCGGCGGTTGCGTTCTTTTGTCGCCGCACCGTAAGCTGCAAATAAATCCGCAATCGGCCCCGCCAGTGGCTTGGTTGCCGCATCATAAGTGCCATCCGCCGCCGCTTGTGCCTGTTCATAAGACAGCGATGCAGGCGAGCGCATTAGTGCGCGGAAAAATGCATGATCCAGTTTCTTTCCCTTAGCGTTCAGCACAATGCGCAGCGCAATACAGGCGCGATCTGCCCCTTCATGCAAGGAACACAGATCACCCGACAGCGCGTCAGGCAACATCGGCACAACCCGGTCGGGAAAGTAGCTGGAATTGCCACGATTGCGGGCTTCCGCGTCCAGTGCCGAACCGCTGGTCACAAAATGCGCCACATCCGCGATGGCAACCCAAACGATATGGCCGCCGTGGTTTTTCGGGTCATCATCAGGCAGGGCGCAAATCGCATCATCATGGTCACGCGCATCCGATGGGTCGATGGTAAACAACGGCAGCTCGCGCAAATCCTTGCGCCGACCCAAAGCAACAGGTTTTGCCGCATTGGCCTCAACCATCACCGCGTCGGGGAAATGGTCGGGGATACCGTGCTGATGGATCGCTATCAGGGACACTGACTTTGGGGCCATCGGATCACCCAGAATCTCGGTGATCTTTGCTTTTGGCAGGCCCATTCGCGCCTTTGGCCCAGCCTGTTCCGCCGCGACCAATTCACCGTCCTTGGCATTCAGGCTGTCGGATTTTGCCACCTGCCATTCCAGCGATGATTTCTTGTCCACAGGCACAATGCGTCCACCTTCAGACCCCAACCGGTACAAACCGACAATTTTACTAGGCCCGGTGCCGATGCGCCGGATCAGGCGTGCCTCATAGGTGATGTCGGGTTCAATAGAACTGCTGAGGCGACATAAAATACGGTCGCCTTCTTTCAATGCAGGATCGTCTTTTGAAGCCATAAACAGAATTTTCGGAGCGGCTTCAACGCTATCCCATTCCATCGGGGCCGCCCAAAGATCGCCGTCTTTATCAGGGGCTAAAACCCGCAAAACCGAAACCGGCGGCAAAGCCCCTGCCGAGCCGTATGTGCGTTGTTTTTTTTCCAAATGCCCTTCGGCGGTCAGCTCTTTCAGGATACGTTTCAGATCAATTCTAGCGGCCCCTTTGATACCAAAGGCGCGGCCAATATCGCGTTTTGAAGTCTTTGAAGGATTATCCTGAATCCATGTCAGGATTTCCGCTTTACTGGGAAATTTTTTCATGGGTCACACTTAGCAGGTAAATATCTGGCCGTCATATTTTATCACAGCCAGATCGCTGGCGTGGTCAACGTCCTGCAATGTATCAATATAGGCCACACGCGCATTGTTCAATGTGGACACAGTGTCATTCAGCGCATGTTTGCTTGACCAGCGCACCCCCTTGAACAGATCGGCCGGCACCGCCCGGGCGCCGCGTTTTAATCCGATCAACCAATAGCCGCCATCAGGGGCAGGGCCAAAAACCGCATCTTGGTCACCTAACGCGCGAAAGGCTTTTTCAATCAGGGCTGGCGTAATCCCCGGAATATCCGCGCCGATAATCAGCACCGGGCCATGCGGCGCATTCCTGAATATAGCCCCCATGCGGCGGCCCAAATCCCCGCGCCCCTGCGGCCAGCGCGGCAGATGATGCGGCCAAATACGGCTTTGCAACCCTTCCACATCGGGCGAAACAGCCAAAACGGTTTGCCAACGCGGATCGCTGCCCAGTCTGCGAATTAAACGGCGGGTTTGATGGCGAAACCACCATGCCGCATTCGTCATACCAATATCCGCCCCAAGGCGGGTTTTCACCCGGCCCGCGCGGGGTTCTTTGACCATGATGAAAAGCTGGCGCGGCATCAGGTAAAATAGTCGCTCAATATCCGTGTGTAGATCGCCTTTAATTGGTGAATTTGCGCTATTTCCACCCGTTCATCAACTTGATGCATGGTCTTGCCAACCAACCCGAATTCCACCACGGGGCAGTGGTTTTTCACGAAACGCGCATCCGAGGTGCCGCCCGAGGTGGACGCTTCCGGCCTGCGCCCGGTTTCCGCTTGAACCGCTTTTGCAATCAGGTCGGACAATTCACCCAAAGGCGTGACAAAACTTTCGCCTGATACCCGCACCCGCATGTCAATTTCAATGCCGGTGGCGTTAGCAACCTTATCCGCTTCCATCTGTAACCACTTGGTCAATGTCGCGGATGTGTGTGTGTCGTTAAAACGGATATTCACGGTTGAGCGCGTCTCGGCAGGGATCACGTTATCGGCTGGATTGCCAGTGTCTATCGTAACCACAGCCAGCGTAGAGGCATCGAAATGCTCGGTACCCTGATCCAGTTCATGCGCAGATAACGTTGCCATCAATTGCGCCATTGCAGGCAGCGGGTTTTTGGCACGGTGCGGATAAGCGGCATGACCCTGCACACCCTTGCAGGTGAAATGCGCATTCATCGATCCACGCCGTCCGATTTTCATCATCTCGCCCATTTCATTCGGGCAGGTTGGCTCGCCCACCAAACAATGATCAATGCGTTCACCCTTTGCCGCCATCCAGTCCAGCAGGGCCACAGTACCATCAACCGCGATACCTTCTTCATCACCTGTGATTGCCAAAACGATCGATCCATCGGGGGGCGTGTCAGTGACAAAATCAATCGCAGCAGCAGCAAAGGCGGCAACGCCTGATTTCATGTCCGTCGCACCGCGCCCGTAAAGAAACCCATCTTTCATTTCGGCCCCAAACGGGTCAACCGTCCATGCATCAATATCGCCCACAGGCACCACATCCGTATGACCGTTAAACCCGAAAGTGCGCCCATTAGCACCCTTTCCCCAACGGGCAAAAAGGTTGCAAATGCCGCCGCGATCCACCCGGGTACAGG
>CAZMMG010000056.1:0-11109 GCA_964567355.1 uncultured Neptunicoccus sp. | reverse complement strand
CTATATTGTTGCCGCCAAGCTGATCTTTCTTGTGCCACAGCAAGAAAATGAACCGATGGCGGATTATACGGTACGGTTGCGTAGAAAAATATCGCAAGCCTGCGGGGTAAAATTTTAAGATTGATAATTAAAAATCTTGATGCACATCAATTACACGCCCTGTGATGTGTGCCTTACTGAAAACTCTGAAATGACACGCTTTACGGGGAGAACTCATGGCTGAGAAACATGAGAATACGATTTTAGGCAAACTGGTATTTACCGCAACCGCAGTCGGGATGGTGTATTTTTTCTGGTGGTTGCTGATTTACGACCACGGGATCATCGCGGTTCATTAAACACGTTAACGGCAAGAATAAGGACGTCTGGATGCTAGAAAATAAATGGTTGGTATTTGTGGTGGCCCTTGTCGTTTGGGCTGCCGTTTTTTACTTCATAGATAAGTCGATCATGCAGGGGCAGGGCTTGCCTGTCGGTGCTGACCTAATGCCGGTTTAGGGGTGCAGAGCACAATGAAAACCACACCGAAAACCACACATATATTCAGTTTTTTTGCGGCCTTGATCTTTTTCGCCGTACCCGATCTTGCACATGCAGCATCGGATGTTGTTGCGACCGTACTTGAGGGCGCACCTAAGCCTTCGCGGATGGATTATCCGGTTATTGCCGGGATCAGCGCACGTACTTTGGCATGGAGCATGGCGCAAATGCACCTGTTTTTGGCAGCCTTTGTGCTGGCTGTACCGCTGTTTTCTATTGCCACAGAGTTCATGGGCGTGGTGACAAAAGATGACCGCTTCGATGATATGTCGCACGAGTTCATGAAAATCACCATGGCGGCCTATTCGCTGACTGCCCTTGTCGGGGGTGGTTTGCTGCTGACACTGTTGGTGTTTTATCCGCAACTGATGGGCTATATGATCAAAGTATTTCGTGGACAGGTGTTGATTTATGCGGCCCTGTTCGGGCTCGAATCCGTAACGCTTTATATCTACTTCTATTCATGGGGTGCGCTCAGGCGGGGTAATCGCAAGTGGTACCACATGTCGATAGGGCTGTTGCTGAACACTGTTGGTTTGACCTTGATGTTTATCGCCAACGCATGGACTAGCTTTATGATGTCGCCTGCGGGTATTGACCCAAGCGGCGCTATCACCGGTACGGTATGGGAGGCCACACGCAATCCGTTGTGGAATCCGCTGAACCTGCACCGCTTTTTGGCAAATATCGCTTATGGCGGGGCCATTGTTGGCGGTTATGCGGCTTATATGTTTCTGGCTGAAAAAGACCCGGTCAAAAAAGCACATTACGACTGGATGGGATACACATCGAATTTCATTGCCATCCTTGGCTTCCTGCCGTTGCCCTTTGCTGGTTACTGGCTGATGGCCGAGATATATGCCTATTCGCAACAAATGGGCATTACGGCGATGGGTGGCATTTTGGCGTGGCTTTTCATCATTCAGGCGGTGCTGATCGGCACCATCATGCTGGCGGCTAATTATTATTTGTGGTCGGGGCTGATGCGCACCGATCGCGGGGCGCAATATGCCAAATATGTGAAATATATCGCGGTGGTGATTGTCGGCGGTTTTCTGGTCTGGGTAACACCGCATACGTTAATACTGACAACCTCTGAAATTCAGAATTTAGGTGGTACACATCATAAAATACTGGGGCCGCTTGGGATTATGCCGGCGAAAAATACTGCTGTGAACCTGATGCTAGTCTTCACCTTCCTGTCGTTCCAGATGTTCTATCGTTCCAGCCGTATCCCGGTTGTCAGTTGGGCAAGATCCGCCAATATGGTTGTGGTCGCGCTTTATATTGTAGGCATTGCAAACATCGTGTCGGCAGGAATTTACGGCTATATCACCCCAACGGTTTACAAAGTGGGGGCCTCGGTTCCGCAAGTTGCAACCACGCTGAGTATCATCATCGGTTCGGTGATGATCGATGTGTTCATGCTGCGCGGTGCAAAGTCTGAAAAGGTGCATTGGGGCCGTATGACCGAACGGTCGCAATACGCGCTGTTTGTGCTGCCGGTGGCATTTACATGGCTGATGGGCTTGATGGGCTACATCCGTTCCTCTTTACGGACAAACTGGCATATTTATACAATTATGAAGGATAACTCGGTAGATGCCTATATCCCCACGCTGGGCGATGCGGGCAATACCATTACTGGAATTACGCTGGCCTTTATGGCGGTGATGATTTTTGTTTTCTGGCTTTCCAGGCTTGGGGCGACCAAGCAGGCAGGCACGGAGGGATCCTCATGACTTTCCTGCGGTTTATGGTTTTTAGCCTTGCCTTATTTGTGGGCTTTACACTGATTTCCCATTCGTTGCCGCAAGTGCAGCCGGATATGTCTGAGCCAGTGGCAATATCGACAGAAGGTCTGGATATGGATGGCATGGTTGCCTTGGGCGAGACGATATTCAAGGGCAAAGGCACTTGCACGCTGTGCCATAACGACCTTGGGCGTGCGCCTAACTTACTGCAAATGGATTTAGCTGCATCATTCGGGGAACGTTTGTCGGATGCTCGCTATAAAGGTGTTGCTGCAGGCGGCGAGGGGCCTGAAGCGGTTGAAAAATACATTCGCGAATCCATGCAAAAGCCGTCAGCTTTCGTGGTTTCGGGTTTTGGCAAGAAGGGCAGCAATGACACAGTGTCGCCTATGCCTGTGGTGGATGCCGCCCCGATAGAACTTTCGCCAGTTGAAATAAATGCGGTCATCGCTTTTTTACAGGATCGCGCCGGAATGACGCCAACCGTACCGCTACCGAGTGCAGATGAAACCCCAGTTGCCAAAGAGCCCGCCCCTGAGGGTATGGTCGAAGGGCCGGCAACTGATGCGCAAGCGGCAATTGATCAATATGGCTGTGCTGCCTGCCACGACCTGTTTGGCAGTGGCGGTGAAGTTGGCCCGGCATTGGGCGGGATTGCAGGACGGATGAGTCGCGTGCAGATAATGCAGGCGATCATTGACCCAAACGATACGATTGCCAAAGGCTTTGAGGCCGATATCATGCCCCAGGATTTCGGTGACACCATGTTCGTTAGCGAACTGGAACTGATCACCGATCACATAATGACCCTTCCCGTACCCAATCCGGCGGCTAGCGATGGTACCGACGAAGGCCCAGCAACGACGGCGCAGGGTGTCATTGAAAACTACGGTTGTGCGGGATGTCATGATTTGGAAGACAGCGGTGCCGATGTCGGCCCTGCCCTGAAAGGTGTTGGAAACCGTATGAGTCGTGACCAGATCAAGACCGCGATTATAGACCCGAACGCAACAATAGCCGAAGGCTTTGAACCCGATTTGATGCCGGGCAGTTTTGGCGACGATATGACTGATGGCGAATTGCAACTGCTGCTTGATTATCTAACGAAACTACCTGAATAGGGAAAACCACATGTCTTTTTTCAAACACCCCCTGTTCTTATCGGCCCTTGTTATTGGTGGCCTTTATACACTGTTCGCCCATGTGCTGAACCCGCCACTGCCGCAATCCTTGTTGATACAGTATATGCTAATTTGCAGTGTTGGCGTGCTGTTGGTGGTGACTTTTGACAATAAGACTGCCGAAAAGTTTTTTACGCCATTGGTGGCCTTGTTCGGAGCCCCGAAACTGGCCGCTTACCGCATTGCTGCCTTTGTCTGTGTTGTTATAGGTGTCGGATTTTTGACCTATACCAGTGTGAAACCCACAATCATTTCCCCGGTGGAGCTGCGCACGGTTCACCCGGCGCCACCGTCTAGCATGAAAGCGTATGGCAAGACGTTCAATTTGCTAAATCTGGAAAATCCGTATCGTGCAGAATTTGACAAAAACTCGGCTGAATACCGTGACATCGTTGCGCAAGGCGCAAAATTATATTTCAAAAACTGCATCTTTTGTCATGGTGACAAGCTTGATGGCACTGGCCATTTTGCCAAGGCATTTACGCCGCGCCCGATCAACTTTCAGGATGTTGGCACCATTGCGCAACTGCAAGAGGCATTTTTATTCTGGCGCATCACCAAGGGCGGCCCCGGCCTGCCGCGTGAAGGAACGCCTTGGGCCTCGGCGATGCCGGTTTGGGAAGAAATGTTGCAAGAAGACGATGTCTGGAAAATCATTTCGTTCCTATATGATTACACTGGTCATGAGCCGCGTTCATGGGAATTGGAGAAAAAATCTAATCTTGAAGCACCGGTTAAAACAGCCCCGACAGGTGAACTGGACGAAGCAGCCGTCGATGCGATCTATATGAAACGCTGTTCACAGTGCCACGGCGAAGAGGGCGATGGGCAGGGCGTTGCCGCGGATCGGATGTATCCTGCGCCGCGCGATTTTACCCTTGGTCTGTTCAAATACAAAACCACCCAAGCCGACAGTGAGTTTCCCACCGATGCTGACCTGAGGGCGACCATCCGGAACGGCTTGCCGGGAACTGCAATGCCGGGTTGGAAATCCATTCTTAGTGATGTTGAAATTGATGCTCTCATCCAAAAAATCAAAGTGTTTGGCTATTGGGATGAAGAAGACCCTGCGGATTTGCAACCGATTGATTTGGGAACCCCGCCCAAAGTAACCCCTGAACTTTTGGCGAAAGGCCGCGAACATTTTGTGAAAGCCTGTGTGCAGTGTCACGGTGAAGCCGGGCGGGGTAACATCACCTCGGGTAAACGTTTGGCCGATGATGCGAAAGTACGTATCTGGCCGCGCAATTTGACCCGCCCCGAAACATGGCGGGTGACGCGGGATGCCAAGGATGTTTTCCAGCGGCTCAGTACTGGTATTCCGGGTACTCCAATGCCGGAGCATTCCACTACCATGAGCATTGACGATCGTTGGGCTATTGCCAATTACGTGATGACTTTGCGCGATACTGCGACACCGCTTAGTAAGGGTGACAGCGTGATCCGGGCCATCCGTATTGCGGGCGATTTGCCCAATGATCCGACGGATCCTGTTTGGGATACTGCGCCCGCGATGACATTCACGCTTGCGCCGAATGTGATCAAGGAACCGCGTTTGTTTACCTCGTTAAATGATATGGTAACGGTGCGCGCGGTTTATAATGATAAAGATATTGCGATGCGTGTCGATGTTGATGACCGTACCTATTCTGTACCGGGGTCTGAATTGGAGCAGCAATACGCCATCGATGGGATCACTGCGACACGCGATGCGATTTCGGTTCAGTTGCCCGCCGCCCTGTCCGGCAGCACTGAAAAGCCGTATTTTCGCCAAGGTGATCGCAAAAACCCGGTTAACCTATGGTCTTGGATGGCGCCTTCCGTGACTCCAGAGGTCGCCGAAACTGTGGTTATAAAAGATGCGTTTGGACAGGATAAAGCCCCTAAACCGCGTGCCGACAGTTCTGATTTATCCGCCAAAAGCGCCTGGAAAGACGGCCGGTGGCAGGTTGTGTTCAAACGCGCCTTGAAAACCGATACGCCTGCGGATTTCCAGTTTTCCGAGGGTGTTTACACCCCGATTGCTTTTGCCAATTGGGACGGTGTGAATGGTGAAGAAGGTTTGCGTCAAAGTTTCACGGCATGGTATTGGATATTGCTGGAACCAACAGAAAATCCGACCAAAATCATTGCAATCGCCATGTTTGCAGCCCTGTTGGCCGGATTGCTGTTTATTTTGATCGCATTGCGCACGCGCAAACGTTTCAAGGCGTAAATTCAAAACAAATTTAATAAACTGCAAAATCTTGATGCCCGTCAATGACGGTGATCGTTTGTCCTGCGACTTTTACGCAAGACACCAGTTTGGCTTGAACGAAACGTATCGAGTCGAAATCAATTTTACTAGAAGGGGAAATCAATGAAGATATCTCGATTCAAACGCAGTTGCGTGCTTTCGCTAGGGGCTGCACTTTTGGGTGCCACCGCTTTAGGTGGCTCTGCCTTTGCGGGCGATAATGCGCTAGGGCCGATTGTGGCACCAAAAGTGGATGCAGCCAAAGCATTGCTTGGAAAACGCTTGTTTTTCGACAAACGGCTTTCTGGGGATGCGGCAATATCGTGTTCAAGCTGTCACCAGCCAGAACATGGCTTTTCCGATGGCCTAGCCCTTTCCAAAGCCTATCCGGGCTCCAAAGGGTTTCGTAACACGCCAACTTTGATCAATACCGCATTGTCAGAAAATTGGTTCCTTGATGGGCGCATAGGCACAAATCTGAACGACGTAACACGCGAAAATATTACTGAAGATTACATAATGAATATGGACATGCGTCTGATGCAAGAGCGCGTCAAACAAGATCCCGTCTATGTAAAAATGTTCGCGGATGCCGGTTACGGCGAGCCTTCAAATGGCTCTATTCGTAAAGCGATCCCAGAATATCTTAAAACTCTAATCTCGCAAAATGCACCTTTTGATAGCGGCACGATGTCTGACGCGGCAAAGCGAGGGCAAGTCTTGTTTGAGGGTAAAGCCGGTTGTGTGAGTTGCCACAGCGGCAGTCGTTTGACAGATGAAAAGGCCTATAATGTCGGTGTTGCAGAAAATCCTGATATCTGGTCAGACCCTATGCGCCACATGACGTATGCGGCATTTGCCAGCTTTATGGGTGTTGAAAATTATATGAATATCCGCCGTGACGTCGGGGCGCAAATTGTCAATCACTCGGCAGACCGCAGTGGCGTAGGTTCTTTTAACACACCGACTTTGCGCGAACTGACGCAAACCGGGCCTTACATGCACAACGGTACATTTGATACTTTGTTCGAGGTTGTTGCCTTTTTCAACGAGGGCGGCGGTGATGATGTCAACAAAGATCCACAAATTAAACCGCTTGGGCTAAGTTTTGCCGAGGAAAAAGACATAGTTGCTTTTCTGAAGTCGCTGTCAGGTGACCCGCTCACTGGCCCTGAACATGCATGGCAAGACCCAATTTCAACCAACTATTCGGCCATCGAAAACTGGCGCGAAGTACCAAATTGATCAGGGAAAGGATAAGGATAATGAAACCGATGAAAAATACTTTCCTTCTGTTGGCCGGAGTTGCCGCACTTGCGACAAGCTCTTTTATGGCCAACGCACAGGATGTGCCGCCGCTGGCAAACTTGGGTGAACCCCCAATTCCGCTTGATAACCCGCAAAGTGATGCCAAGGTCGAGCTGGGTAAAATCCTGTTCTGGGATCCACGCCTTGGCGGTGACGCCTCAACCGCTTGTGTCAGTTGCCACGCACCTGATCAGGGCTGGTCGTTTGGCGATAGCATATCGCGCGGCTATCCGGGCACGGTTCACTGGCGCAGCAGCCAGTCTGTGATTAACGCGGCTTATCTGGGCAAGTTGTTCTGGGCCGGTGCAGCCAAATCACTTGAAAAGCAGGCACCAAGTGCGGCCAAAGGGGCGGTTGCTGGTAATGGCGAAAACGATGTGATGGAAACACGCCTTGCGTTCATCCCCGAATACCGCAAACGCTTCAAGGATGTGTTTGGCACCGAGTATCCGCTTATAGCCGATGCTTGGAGAGCGATTGCCGCATTTGAACGCACCTTGATTGTGAAAGATACACCGCTTGATAAATATCTGGCTGGCGACAAATCGGCGCTAACGGATGAACAGGTTGCCGGTATGAAGTTGTTCAACGGCAAAGCCGGCTGTATTCAATGCCATAACGGGGCTCAGGCTACAGATGAAAATTACTACAATCTTGGCGTGCCAGCCACAGAGCGTTGGCTTGATGACGGATTGGCGCAAATCAGCTTTCGTTATGAGATTTTCGGCAAGGGTGTGTCGCAAGATCTGTATCGTAAATTGAAGGATGACCCCGGTCTTTATTTCCGCAGCAAGGAAAAAGATCACATGGGTAAATTCCGTACTCCGCCATTGCGTTATACGGCCTTTACGGCGCCCTACATGCACAATGGCACGTTTTGGGATCTTACCGAAGTCGTCCAATTCTACAACGCTGGTGGTGGTGAAAACGATTTTACTGACGGCACTATGGCATCCACAAAATCCGATAAAATCAAACCTTTGGGTTTGAACGACGATGAAGTCGGCCAATTGGTTGCCTTTTTGGAGGCCTTTAGTGGTGACGAACTACGCGTAGAGCCACCTGTTTTGCCACCCTATGCAGCACTGACCTCAGAGTGAGTGTTAGGAAAGGAATGACTATGTCACAAGATGTGAAACAAGAAGGCGGGATGTCCCGCAAAGAAATAGCCAAGAAAGTCGGACATAAATGTCTGGTGTCACGGCGTAACTTCCTGATTGCTTCAGGCGTTACCACAACGGTTATGATCACTATGAACCCCGGTACGCCACAAGCCAAGGAAGTGCCGGCCCAGATCACTGAATACCCACGTAAGTTTGTTGCTAAACTGTCCGACCTAAAACAGGATGTGCCGTTTGACTTCAGCTACCCCGATGAGGGTGAGTATTCGGACAATATGGTTGTTAAGTTAGGTGTAAAAGCGGGCGGAGGTGTTGGTGCTGATGGTGATGTTGTTGCTTTCAACTATGCCTGCACCCACCAGGGCGGCTCGCTATTTGACAGCTACAAAGCAGATACGAAATCCATGGGCGCATGCCCGTTGCACCTGTCAACTTACGACCTGACGCGCCACGGCATCCTGATTTCGGGGCAAGCTTACCAAAGCCTGCCGCAAATCCTGCTGGAACTCGATGGTGACGATATTTACGCCACTGGAATTTTCGGGCTGATTTTCGGCCGCAAAGAAAACCTTCAAGGTTAGGAGAGGAAAACATGTCAACTCCATATTATATCCCCGACCAAAACGTCCCCCTGCCACCCAAAGACGCCGATGTTATCACTACAGCTTGTGATTATTGCATCGTTGCCTGTGGTTATAAAGTTTACCGCTGGCCAGTTAAGGGCGGTAAAAACGGTGGTGCGACTGCAGAAACCAATGCGTTCGACGCGGATTTCCCCGTCGCGCCGCTTGGGCCATGGGTTGCTCCGAACCAGCACAACATCGTGTTGCACAAGGGTGAACCGCATCACGTGGTTATCATCCCAGATAAACAAGCCGAGTATGTGAATACAGACGGTGACAGCTCATTGCGTGGTGGTTGTATTGCGCAAAAATGCTACAATCCGGAAAAACCGACACGCGACCGCCTGACATCGCCGATGATGCGGATTTACGGCATCTTGCAACCCGTAACATGGGACTTTGCATTGGATATTGCCGCTGAGATTGGCAAATACGTGATTAAGAAACACGGCGTAAATGCTTATGGTGTTAAAACCTTCAGCTACCAGTATATGGAAAACACTTACGCTATTACCAAATATGCATTGCGTTCCATTAACACAGCAAACTTCACGTTCCATGACACGCCGTCTAACGTGTCCTCCACACCAGGCTTTCGTGATGCAGGCTTTGATAACTTCGGGCCTGCCTATGAAGACTGGAAAAATGCTGAAACACTGCTGATTTGCGGTACAGACCCCTATGAAACCAAGACGATCATGTTCACACAATGGATCATGAAGGGTATTCAGAACGGTCAAAAAACCATCTTTATGATGCCGCGTAAAACTGCAGGTGTGGCTTACGCCGAACAAAATGGTGGTCTGTGGCTGGATGTAACCCCGGGTACCGATTTACTGGTGGTCAACGCGATAGCACGGATTATTGTTGAAAACGGCTGGCAGGATAAGGAATGGATCAAAAATTGGGTCAATGATAAGTGGGGCTCTAGTTCCGGCTTTGGCCAAGGTACACGTAACACGCCTTGGCAGTGGCGCACCACTTGGGGTAAATTCCAAACCAAAGGCTTTGAAGACTGGTCAAAATGGTTGCTGGCACAAGACGAATTTAAACTTGAAGCAGCAGCAGAAGTTTCTGGCGTAGATGCAGCAAAAATTCAGCTGGCAGCCGAAATGATGGCAAAACCCAAAGCCGATGGCGCACGTCCCAAAACCTCGATCATGATCGAGAAAGGTTTTTATTGGTCCAACAACACCGGTAATACTCAGGCGATTTCCGCACTTGGTATCACTGTTGGTGCAGGGGGTCGACCAGGTCAGGTCATTGGCCGTGCCGGTGGACACCAGCGTGGCGGTGTAGGCGGTGGTAAATACCCCCGTAATAAATCACCAATGAAACTGCCGGGTCGCCGTCGCCGTGCGCTTGATACGGATACCTGGACTATGGCAGGCCATACCCGTATGGCGCATGTCATTGGCACCACTTGGATACAGTCCATGTTGGGCAGCCAACAACTGTCGGCGCGTTTCCATGAACTGACACGGGGCAACCCGCACCAGATCCAGTCTATCAATCGCGAGAAAATTCTTGAAACCCTGAAAGCACGGGTCGATAGCGGTGGTATGGTTGTGGTTAATCAGGACATCTATCTGGTTGATCCGATTGGAAACCAGTTTGCCGATATTATTTTCCCAGCCGCGACTTGGGGTGAAGAAGACTTCTTGCGGGCTAACGGTGAACGCCGCATCCGTCTGTATCAAAAATTCTACGATGCACCTGGTGAAGCGAAACCTGATTGGTGGATCATTTCGCAACTGGCCAAGAAAATGGGCTTTGAAGGCTTCGATTGGGAAAATTCCAATGACGTTGCCGAAGAGCTGGCGAAGTTCACCCGGGGTAGCCGCAAAGACTTTAATATGGTCAAAGTCGCTGCACACCGTGAAGGTAAAACCATACACGAAAAATTCCGTGAAATGGGAACCAACGGTATTCAGGGGCCAGTGTATATGAACCAAGATGGTTCATTAGAGGGCACACTTCGTTTGCATGACACCACGCGTAAACTGGCAACCAATGGGCCAACGGCGTTGAATATGTTCAACAAAAAGCTGACTCACTTCAACAGCCAAACCGGTAAGTGTAACATCCAGAAATCCCCATGGTCATTGTTCTCTGATTACTGGGAATGGATGAAACCAAAAGGTGATGAGTTGTGGTGTACATCCGGTAGGGCCAATGAACGCTGGCAGTCCGGGTTTGATGACACCCGTCGTCCATATATTGTGCAAAGATGGCCGGATAACTGGGTTGAGATTAATCCAGATGATGCCAAAGCCCGCGGTATAGAAAGTGGCGATATGGTTCTGATTTCAAATGATCGAGTGCCATCTTTGAAAGATACCACAC
>CAZMMG010000055.1:0-11223 GCA_964567355.1 uncultured Neptunicoccus sp. | reverse complement strand
ATAACCCTTATGTCTGGGTCGTGCTGCTGGTGACGGCGGGTTTCGGGTTGATCGGGTTTGCCGATGATTATCTGAAAGTGTCGCGCCACACGGTCGATGGGTTTTCTTCCAAACTGCGCTTGCTGATCGGCTTTGTCATTTCATTGATTGCGGTTTTGGTGACAGAACGGGTGCATCCGGCTGCCCTTTCAGGGCAATTGGCGGTACCATTTTTTAAAGATACCCTGCTGAACCTAGGCTATCTTTATATTCCATTTGCGATGTTCGTCATTGTAGGTTCTGCCAATGCGGTCAATCTGACCGACGGCTTGGACGGCTTGGCGATTATGCCGGTGATGATAGCGGGCGGTACTTTGGGAATTATTGCCTATGCGGTTGGGCGCATTGACTTTACCGACTATCTGGAACTGTATTATGTGCCGGGCACCGGTGAGTTGCTGGTATTTTGCGCCGCCCTGATCGGCGGCGGTTTGGGTTTTTTGTGGTATAATGCGCCGCCTGCGGCGGTCTTCATGGGCGATACCGGATCACTTGCTTTGGGTGGAGCGCTGGGGGCCATTGCCATAAGCACCAAACACGAGATTGTGCTGGGCATCGTTGGCGGCCTGTTTGTGGTCGAGGCCCTGTCGGTGATCATTCAGGTGCTGTATTTCAAGAAAACCGGCAAACGGGTGTTTCTGATGGCGCCTATTCACCACCATTTTGAGAAAAAGGGCTGGTCGGAGCCGCAGATCGTGATCCGGTTCTGGATCATAGCCCTGGTGCTGGCCCTGATTGGTCTGGCCACGCTGAAATTGCGCTAATGTTACCTGTTCGCGGATATGCAGGCCATAAGGTTGCCGTTTTGGGGTTGGGCCGATCCGGCCTGTCAGCAGCTTTGGCCTTGCGCGCAGGCGGGGCAACGCCGGTATGTTGGGACGATACAGAAGCGGCAAGGACACGGGCCGAAGCCGAAGGGCTGGAGTTGGCTGATCTGAACAAAGACCGGGCTTGGCAAGATGTGGTTAGCCTGATCGTCTCGCCCGGTATCCCGCATCTTTACCCGCAAGCGCACCCTGTGGTGCAAAAAGCATGGGGGGCAGGCGTTGTTGTGGACAATGACATAGGGCTGTTTTTCCGGTCATATGCCACCCCTGATTGGGACAAGTTTGATCTGATGCCACGGGTGATCTGTGTCACTGGATCGAATGGCAAATCCACTACTACGGCGCTGATTGCACATATATTACAACAGGCGGGCAAGCCGGTCCAAATGGGTGGCAACATCGGGCGCGGGGTGCTGGATCTGGAACCTGCGGTTGACGGCGAAATCGTGGTCTTGGAGCTGTCATCCTATCAATGCGAACTGGCGCGCGCTTTGGCCCCCGACATGGCGGTGTTTATCAATCTTTCACCGGATCATCTGGATCGTCATGGTGGCATTGGGGGCTATTTTGCCGCCAAACGCCGCCTGTTTGCCGAAGGCGGGCCGGACAAAGCAATTATCGGGGTGGATGAAGTAGAAGGCCGCTATCTGGCCAACCAGATGCGCCAGGACAGTAAAATTGGTGATCCGGTGATCGAGGTGTCGTCAGGGCGCAAATTGCAAGGACGTGGCTGGTCGGTTTTTGCCCGCAAAGGGTTTCTGGCGGAATGGCGCAAAGGCCGGCAGGTGGCCGCGATCGATCTGCGCAATATGCAAGGATTGCCGGGGGCACATAATCATCAAAACGCCTGTGCCGCCTATGCGGTGTGCCGGGCTTTGGCGCTGGCCCCGAAAGTTGTCGAGGCAGGTCTGGCAAGCTACCCTGGATTGGCGCATCGCTGTCAGGTTATTGCGAAACAGGACGGTGTGACTTTTGTAAATGACAGTAAAGCCACCAATGCGGATGCCGCCGAAAAAGCATTGCTGGCGTTCGACAATATCCATTGGATTGTCGGCGGGCAGGCCAAGGCGGGCGGCATTGCACCGCTTGCGCCTTTGTTCGGGCGGGTGAAAAAAGCTTACCTTGTCGGGGACGCGGCAGACGCGTTTGCGGCGCAGTTGGCAGATATAACTTATGAGATATCCGGCACACTGGAAAATGCCGTCAAAGCAGCGCTCAAAGAGGCCAAACCGGGCGACGTTATTCTGTTGGCCCCGGCCTGTGCAAGCTTTGACCAATTTGCCAGTTTCGAAGCGCGCGGCGATGCTTTTGTGGCGGCTGTCAAAGCTGCGATTGGCGGCTGATTTTCGCCATCGCCATTGCAAAAGACTAGCCAAAAGCCGAAATTTATGGCAAGTATCCAGCTAATGGCGGCCCGTTCAATGAGGCCGCTTGATAATGGCAGACAAATGGCGAGCAGGCAGTATGACTGAAATGGCTTTTGGCAGGGTTGCCGAACAACCCAGTGATCCGATTTTACCCAAATGGTGGCGCTCGGTCGATCGGGTGTCGTTAACCAGCATACTTGGTCTGTTCCTGATCGGTATCTTGCTGGGGTTTGCGGCCTCGGTGCCTTTGGCAACACGCAACGGATTGCCGCAATTTTATTACGTTTACAAACAGGTTTTCTTTGGCTTGATGGCTTTGAGCCTGATGCTGATTATCTCGATGATGCCACCGCGTGTGCTGCGCCGTTTGGGTATTTTCGGCTTTACTGTTTGTCTGGCTGCCTTGCTGCTGTTGCCAATTTTCGGAACCGATTTCGGTAAAGGCGCCACCCGGTGGTTTTCGCTTGGTTTCAGCTCGGTTCAACCGTCCGAGTTTATGAAACCCTTTTTCGTGATTTTTTCCGCATGGATGATGGCTTCGGCCTATAAGGTCGGCGGGCCGCCCGGGAAACGTATCTCATTCGTGGTGATGATTGGTGTTGTTTTTATGCTGGCGATGCAACCTGATTTCGGGCAGGCGGTTTTAATCATTTCGGCTTGGGGCGTGATGTATTTTGTTGCTGGTGCCCCGATCCTGTTGCTGGTGCTCATGGCGGCGGGTGTGGCTTCGGCTGGTGTGTTTTCCTATAATCATTCCGAGCATTTCGCGCGGCGCATCGATGGCTTTCTTAGTCCCGATCTGGATCCGCGCACTCAGCTTGGTTATGCAACTAACGCGATCCAAGAAGGCGGTTTTTTTGGTGTGGGCGTGGGTGAGGGGCAGGTGAAATGGTCACTTCCAGATGCCCATACGGATTTCATTATTGCAGTGGCGGCCGAAGAATACGGTTTGGTACTGGTTTTTATCATTCTGTGCCTGTTTATGATCATAACCGTGCGATCCCTGTTTAGACTTGTACGCGAACGTGACCCGTTCATTCGCTTGGCAGGCACTGGCATTGCGGTGATATTCGCGATGCAGGCGATAATTAACATGGGCGTGGCGGCGCGCTTGCTGCCTGCCAAAGGTATGACGCTGCCGTTTATCAGCTACGGCGGTTCGTCGCTGGTGGCGGCGGGAATTGCGATGGGGGTTCTTTTAGCGTTTACCCGCACGCGCGCCCAAGGCGATATGGGTGATTTGCTGGGGCAGGGCGATAATAATCGTCCAAGGATTATCCGCCATGATTGAGGGGCCACTTTTGATAATTGCCGCTGGGGGCTCCGGTGGGCATATGTTTCCGGCGCAAGCCTTGGCCGAAGAAATGCTGCGCCGTGGCTGGCGGGTGAAACTGTCGACCGACCCGCGCGGTGCGCGTTATACTGGTGGCTTTGCGCACACGGTTCAGGTTGAAGTGGTTAATTCGGGCACATTTGCACGCGGCGGTTTGATGGCGAAATTACGGGTGCCGTTTCGAATTTTGATCGGGGCTATATCCGCCCGCCGCTCGATGAAGCGCGACCGCCCCGCCGTGGTGGCGGGTTTTGGCGGTTATCCCGCCATTCCCGCGATGCTGGCGGCGGGCAGTTTAAAAATCCCGCGTCTTATTCACGAACAAAACGGAGTTTTGGGGCGCGTGAACAGACGGTTCGCGCCCAAAGTTGATCTGGTGGCTTGCGGCACATGGCCGACACCCCTTCCCGATAGGGTGGAAGGGGTACATGTGGGCAATCCAGTGCGCCGGGCGGTGATGGAAAAACACGGTGCGGGCTATATAAGCCCGGGCGACTGGCCGATGAGCATTCTGGCCATTGGCGGCTCGCAAGGGGCGCGGATATTGTCGGAAATGATGCCGCAAGCGGTGGCTTTGCTGCCCGAAAGCATCAAGGCACAGTTGCGCGTGACCCAACAGGCCCGCGAAGAGGATATAGCGACTTGTGAAGCGGCTTATGCCCGGGCTGGTGTGGGTGCGGAAATTTCACCGTTCTTTCGCGAAATTCCGCGCTTGATGTCCGAGGCGCAACTGGTTGTATCGCGCGCCGGTGCTTCAAGCGTGGCGGATATTTCCATCATCGGTCGACCCTCTATTCTGGTGCCTTTGGCGATTGCAATGGACGACCACCAATCGGCCAATGCGCGCGGGCTGGCAGAGGCGGGCGGGGCGATTGTGATCCCGGAAAAAAACCTGACACCGGACAGTCTGGCAAAATCTATCGCGCTGGTTTTGCAAGATGCGCCCGGAGCGGTTAAAATGGCGGCGGCGGCATTGACGCAAGCGGTGCCTGATGCGACAGAGCTGCTGGCGAATATGGTGGAAAAATTGGCTGCAAAGGGGCGTGGATAGATGAGTGCTACAACGAAATTACCAACCCAGCTGGGGCCGATACATTTTGTCGGCATCGGCGGTATCGGCATGTCGGGCATTGCCGAGGTGTTGATCAACCACGGCTATACGGTGCAAGGATCAGACCTGCGGCCCAGTAAAATCACCGACCGTTTGGCACAGATGGGTGCGCGTATATCTTTCCCGCAAATGGCGGAAAATTTGGAAGATGCCGAAGTGGTGGTGATCTCGTCCGCGATCAAACCCGGCAATCCCGAACTGGACAGCGCCCGCGCACGTGGCCTGCCGGTGGTGCGCCGCGCCGAAATGCTGGCCGAACTGATGCGGCTGAAATCCAATGTGGCTATCGCCGGCACCCACGGAAAAACCACCACAACAACGATGGTGGCAACCTTGCTGGATGCGGGTGGGCTTGACCCCACGGTGATCAATGGCGGGATTATTCACGCCTATGGCTCGAACGCGCGGATGGGGGCCGGTGAATGGATGGTGGTTGAAGCCGACGAAAGTGACGGCACTTTCAACCGGCTGCCTGCAACTGTGGCGGTGGTCACCAACATTGACCCTGAACATATGGAGCATTACGGCACATTTGATAACCTGCGGGATGCGTTTTACACATTCGTTTCCAATATCCCGTTTTACGGCGTGGCGATTTGCAATACCGATCATCCGGAAGTGCAGGCCCTTGTGGGCCGCATTAATGACCGGCGGATCATCACCTACGGCTTTAACAAACAGGCCGATGTAAGGTGCGAAAACCTGAGCTACAAACGCGGCGTTGCCCATTTCGATATCGTGTTGCAGGCGGAAGATCAGCGCATTGACGGGGTGACATTGCCGATGCCGGGTGATCACAATGTGTCGAACGCTTTGGCGGCGGTTGCCGTGTCGCGTTACCTGGGCATGAAACGTGATGAAATCCTGCATGCGTTGAAAGGTTTCAAAGGCGTTAATCGCCGCTTTACCCGTGTGGGCGAGGTTGGCGGCGTGACTGTGATCGACGATTACGCGCATCACCCGGTCGAGATCAAGGCGGTGCTGAGTGCCGCTAAACAGGCCACGGATGGCCGTGTCATCGCGGTGCATCAACCGCACCGCTATTCGCGGCTGCATGATTTGTTTGATGACTTCTGCGGCTGTTTCAACGATGCCGACATGGTTGCCATATCCGATGTCTACGCCGCAGGAGAAGACCCGATTGAAGGGGCGAACCGCGACGCTTTGGTTGCGGGGTTGATCGCAGCCGGGCATAAACATGCACATGCAATATCTGATGAAACCGCGTTTCGGGAATTCGTGAAAACGAAAACCGAACCGGGTGATTTGCTGATCTGTCTGGGCGCAGGCACAATCAGCGCATGGGCCAACGGATTGGTTGAAGACGCATGAGCCTGAACTTGCCGGATGTACGCGGCACCTATACAATGGGCCGCCCTTTGGCGGATTTGTCGTGGCTTAAGGTCGGCGGCCCTGCCGAGGTGCTGTTTCAGCCTGCCGATGTGATGGATCTGCAAATCTTCCTGAAGAACCTGCACGCCGATGTTCCTGTTATGCCCATCGGGGTTTGCTCTAACCTGATCATCCGCGATGGTGGCATCAAAGGCGTGGTAATTCGCATGGGGCGGGGCTTTAACGGCATTAAGTTGCTGGGCGGCAACCGCGTGCAGGCAGGGGCCGCTGCCCTTGATGCCCATGTGGCGCGTAAAGCGGCTGAAGCCGGGATTGATCTGGCATTTCTGCGCACCATCCCCGGGGCCATGGGCGGGGCTGCACGGATGAATGCGGGCTGTTACGGAGTTTATACGGCGGATGTATTTATTGAGGCACAAGCGGTGACACGCGCGGGCGCGCCGGTGACGCTGACCAAGGCTGACATGGGATTTAACTATCGGTCAACCACGCTACCCGAGGGCATGATTATCACTTCGGTGATACTGGAAGGAGTTGCAGGCACCCCTGATGCGATTGAGGTCAAGATGGCGGATGCATTGGAAAAACGCGCCGCCACGCAGCCGGTGAATGAACGCTCTTGCGGCTCGACATTCCGAAACCCTGCCGGTTTCAGCTCTACCGGGCGCGCCGATGATGTGCATGATTTGAAGGCGTGGAAAGTGATTGATGATGCGGGCATGCGCGGGGCAAGCCTGGGCGGGGCGCAAATGTCGCGCATGCACCCGAACTTTCTGATCAATAAAGGTGGCGCAACTGCCGCAGATTTGGAAAATTTAGGCGAAGAAGTGCGAAAAAAGGTTTTCGAAAACAGTAAGATCACGTTAGAGTGGGAAATAATGCGGGTCGGCGAACGATCCAAAGAATAACCAACCCTAAGAGCCGGTAAATGGCCATGGGCGAAAGAGGCGGGTATGTCGAGCAGGGCAATATCGCGCGTGTGTGTGTTAAAGGGCGGCCCATCGGTGGAACGTGAAGTTTCGCTTGTTTCGGGGCGCGAAGTGGCGCGTGCATTGCGCAAAGAAGGTTTCGAAGTTGTAGAACTGGACGCAGGGCCAAGCCTAGCGGCTGATCTGATCGCCGCCAAAGCAGATGTTGTGTTCAATGCATTGCATGGCCGCTGGGGTGAAGACGGCTGCGTGCAAGGCATGCTGGAATGGCTGCAAATTCCCTATACACATTCGGGCGTGATGGCGTCTGCCATGGCGATGGATAAGGAACAGGCGAAGCGCGTCTACCGCTCTGCGGGCCTGCCTGTTGCCAAAAGTGTTCTTGTGCCAAAAGCCGAAGTTGAGGCCGCGCATCCGATAGCGCCGCCTTATGTGGTGAAACCCTATAACGAGGGATCATCTGTGGGCGTTTATATTGTCAATGAGGGTGAAAGCCCTGCGCGGCTGAATGCGGAAATGCCAGATAGGGTGATGGTCGAGCAATTCATCCCCGGGCGCGAACTGACCACAACGGTGATGGGCGACAAGGCAATTTCCGTGACCGATATTCAAACCGATGGTTGGTATGATTACTCGGCAAAATACGAAACAGGCGGATCGCGCCATGTAATCCCTGCGGATATTCCCGCTGAAATTTTCAACGCTTGCTTGGATTATGCGCTGCGTGCCCATGAGGCTTTGGGCTGTCGCGGTGTATCGCGCACGGATTTTCGCTGGGATGAAAGCAAAGGTCTGCAAGGGCTGATCCTGCTTGAGACCAACACCCAACCCGGCATGACCCCGACATCGCTTGCCCCCGAACAGGCTGCCGTTAGTGGCACCCCTTACGGCAAACTGGTGCGCTGGATGGTGGAGGATGCCTCGTGCAACAGATAACCGCGCGCTCACCTATTCATGATCCGGCCCCGAGCCGGGTGAAATACAAGCTGGAACGTGTGTGGCTGACCCCGGTTTACCGCGCCCTGATCCGAACGGGTCTGCCGGTTCTGTTTGTGCTTGCTGCTTTTTTCGTCTGGATACGTGACCCCGCGGTGCAACAGAAACTTGTGGCTTACGTTGATAGCATCCGCCAAACGATTGAACAGCGCCCTGAATTCATGGTGCAGAAAATGCGCATTCAAGGGGCCTCGGAAGCGGTGGACAAACAGGTGCGTAGCGTTTTGGCTATGGAGTTTCCGGTCAGTTCGTTTCGGCTGGATCTAAAAGGCTTGAAAACAAAAGTGGAAAAAATTGATGCGGTTGAAACCGCCTCTTTGCTGATTGATGCCCAAGGGGTTTTGGAGGTTGGCATTATCGCGCGGGTTCCGGCTGTGGTTTGGCGCAATGGCGACAGTTTGATTTTGCTTGATGCCGATGGGCGAAAATCCGGCAGTATCCCCTCGCGCCTTAAGCGTGCGGATTTACCGCTGATTGCAGGGCAAGATGCCAAGGCCGAAGTGGCTCAGGCGCTGGAGGTTTTCAAAAAACTGACCCCGATTGCAGGCCGTGTGCGTGGTTTGATGCGTGTGGGCGAGCGCCGTTGGGATGTGATTTTGGATCGCAATCAGGTTTTGAAACTACCTGAAGATCAGCCGATTGCGGCATTGGGGCGCATTTTGGCACTGAACCGTGCACAAGATATTTTGAACCGCGATATTTTGGTGGTGGATATCAGGAACGGGCAAAAGCCGATGCTGCGCCTGACCCCGAGTGCTTTGGGTAAATTGAAACAACTGCGCCTGACCGCAGCAGAAGGGACTAACTAAAAGATGTCATATTTGTACAAAACGCAGTGTGCCATGCGCCAGAAACGCCATAATGCTTTACAACGCGGTTTGGTGGCGGTGCTTGATATGGGTACGACAAAAATGGCTTGTATGATTTTACAGTTCGACAGCCGTACCGATATTCCCGCAAACTCGGGCATTGGCGGTTATGTTAACCATGGCTCTTTCAGGGTTATCGGTGTGGCAACAACACGCTCACGCGGTGTGAGGTTTGGCGAAATTTTTGCAATGGAAGAAACCGAGCGTGCCATTCGTACGGTGATCCAAAGGGCGCAAAAAATGGCGAATGTGCGGGTTGACCATGTGATTGCCTGCCTTGCAGGAGCCGACCCCAGATCTTACGGCGTTGCCGGTGAAGTAACCTTGGAGAACGATACGGTAACAGCGCATGATATTGGCCGAGTTCTGGCAAATTGCGATATGCCAGATTATGGGGTAGGGCGTGAAACCATTCATGCCATGCCGGTGAACTTCACCCTAGATCACCGCAGTGGGTTGATGGATCCACGCGGACAGATCGGCAACCGTTTGTCGGTGGATATGCATCTGTTAACGGTTGACACGCAGGCCATTGAAAATCTTCTGAAATGCGTAAAACGCTGCGATATGGAACTGGCCGGCGTAGCTTCTGCCGCTTATACTTCTGCAAAGTCTGCTTTGGTCGAGGATGAGCAGGAATTGGGTGCCGCATGTATCGACATAGGCGGTGGGGTCACGAGCGTTTCTGTGTTTGTGAAAAAGCACATGATTTACGGTGACAATGTGCGCATCGGCGGCGATTTGGTCACATCTGATATATCAAAAGGCTTAAATATGCCGCGTCAGGTTGCCGAACGGATTAAAAACCTGCACGGCGGGGTTATTGCGACATCGTTGGATGACCGTGAAATGATCGGCATTGGCGGCGATACTGGCGACTTTGAGCAGGATCGCAGACGCATCAGCCGTGCCGAGCTGATCGGGGTGATGCGCCCGAGGCTGGAAGAAATTCTGGAAGAGGCACGTATGCGGCTTGATGCCTCGGGGTTTGATCATCTGCCGGGCCAGAGGATTGTTTTGACAGGTGGTTCCAGTCAGGTGCCGGGGCTGGAAAGCCTGGCCAGTAAAATTTTGGGCCAGAATGTGCGCATGGGTCGCCCGATGCGGGTGCAAGGATTGCCACAGGCTGCAACCGGGCCTGCATTTGCCTCGACGGTTGGTCTGGCACTTTATGCGGCCTATCCGCAGGATGAGTGTTGGGACTTCGATTTGCCCTCTGAACGGTTGGGCGGGCGGCCTTTGAAAAAGGCTATTCGGTGGTTCAAAGACAACTGGTAAAGGCAATTTACGCTATAATTTGCATCAAAAAATGTCTAAATCACGTAGTTTTGCGCAAAAAATCACGATTTTTCGTGACGGGGGCGAATCACTGGGTTACGATACGAATCAGATAACGGACCGAAAATTCGGCCAAGCAGACAATACAGGCGGACTATATCATGACATTGAATTTACGCATGCCAGAGATGGCTGATCTAAAACCACATATTACAGTTTTTGGTGTAGGTGGTGCTGGTGGAAACGCTGTCAACAATATGATCGATAAAAGTCTTGAAGGTGTCGATTTCGTTGTGGCGAATACGGACGCACAGGCCCTGCAGAATTCCAAAGCAACCAATAAAATTCAAATCGGTGAAAAAGTTACCGAAGGATTGGGCGCGGGGGCGAGACCGTCTATCGGCGCTTCTTCCGCCGAAGAAAGCATCGAGGCAATTGTTGACCAGCTGGTTGGCAGCCATATGTGTTTCATCACTGCCGGTATGGGTGGCGGCACAGGAACTGGTGCTGCCCCGATCATTGCACAAGCTGCCCGCGAGCTGGGTGTGTTGACGGTAGGGGTTGTCACAAAACCGTTCCAGTTTGAGGGCACCAAACGCATGCGCCAAGCCGAAGAAGGTGTGGAAGCCCTGCAAAAGGTTGTGGACACGCTGATCGTCATTCCAAACCAGAACCTGTTTCGCATTGCCAATGAAAAAACCACCTTCACGGAAGCGTTTCAGATGGCGGATGATGTTCTTTACCAAGGGGTTAAAGGCGTGACTGACCTGATGGTGCGTCCGGGTATTATCAATCTGGATTTCGCCGATATTCGCGCCATTATGGACGAAATGGGCAAAGCCATGATGGGGACAGGCGAAGCCTCGGGCGAAGACCGTGCCAAGCAGGCGGCGGAAAAGGCTATTGCCAACCCGTTGTTGGACGAGATTTCCTTAAAAGGTGCGCACGGAGTTCTGATCAATGTTACCGGCGGGCACGATTTGACACTGTTTGAAATGGACGAAGCCGCCAACCGCATTCGCGAAGAGGTTGACGATGAGGCCAATATCATTGTTGGCTCGACGCTTGATACCGGTTTGGAAGGAACTATGCGGGTTTCGGTTGTGGCCACCGGCATAGAT
>CAZMMG010000054.1:0-11258 GCA_964567355.1 uncultured Neptunicoccus sp. | reverse complement strand
CCATGGTCGTGGTCACCCATGAGATGGGCTTTGCCAAAGCGGTGGCCGACCGTGTTGTGTTTATGGACGAAGGCCGGATTGTCGAAGAAAACGACCCCGTCAGTTTCTTTGAAAACCCGCAACACGAACGCAGTAAGGATTTTCTGGGGCAGATTTTGCAGCACTAGGATTAATCGGTTCTGATCTTGAAGAAACCCGTTTTCCTTGGGCGGTCTTTCGGTTATATTCAGCCTGACCAACACCCAAACCAACAAGGATATTAACGATGGCTTTTGACCTACCCGCACTTCCCTATGCCCATGACGCACTTGCCGCAGGCGGCATGTCGAAAGAGACTTTGGAGTTTCACCACGACCTGCACCACAACGCTTATGTCACCAACGGCAACAAGCTGATTGCGGGCACAGAATGGGCCGATAAATCGCTCGAAGAGATCATAGTGGGCACTTATGATGCATCCGCCGTGGCGCAAAACGGGATTTTCAACAACATCAGCCAGTTGTGGAATCACAACCAGTTCTGGGAAATGATGGGGCCAAAGGGCCGCGCCATGCCGTCCGAGCTGGAAGCCGCGATCACCGACAGCTTTGGCTCGGTTGACCAGTTCAAGGCCGATTTCGGCGCCGCAGGGGGTGGTCAATTCGGTTCCGGCTGGTGCTGGCTGGTGAAAAACGCCGATGGCGGGCTGGCCGTGACCAAAACCGAAAACGGGGTGAACCCTGTCTGTTTCGGGCAAACCGCGCTGTTGGGCTGCGATGTCTGGGAGCATTCCTATTACATCGATTTTCGCAACAAACGTCCGGCATACTTAAGCAACTTTCTGGACAATCTGGTGAACTGGGAAAACGTCGCGGAGCGTTTTGCTAGAGCGTAAAAGATCACGAAAAACATCACAGTTGACATCGGCGGAAAATTGCGCAATCAATGCGGCACAGTTATACGCTGCCGCACTGGGAGGCCTTGAGTTCGCTTAAGGATGTGCCAAGCGTTTCAAAGCCCCGTCGGTTTGACCGGCGGGGTTTTCATTTGGCTTCGGGGGTGGATGAAAGGACTGACATGTCAGAGCAAACCAAAGGCATTATCGCGATGATCACCGCTTGTGTGATCTGGGGTTTTTCCGCCCTTTATTACAATCTGATCGCGCATGTGCCGCCGCTGGAAGTTCTAAGCCACCGCACGATCTGGTCTTTGGTGTTTTTGTTCTGCCTGCTGGTTTATGCAAAACGGTTAGGCGAGGTGGCGGTGCTGTTGCGCGACAAACGAACGGTTCTGATCGTGGGGCTGGCGGCCCTGATGGTGTCGATGAACTGGTTCGTCTATATCCTGTCGGTGCAAATCGGG
This sequence comes from uncultured Neptunicoccus sp., assembly GCA_964567355.1. Lineage (GTDB taxonomy): Bacteria > Pseudomonadota > Alphaproteobacteria > Rhodobacterales > Rhodobacteraceae > Amylibacter. The sequence goes on along the minus strand of CAZMMG010000054.1, from coordinate 9,917 downwards.
CGTCTGGTGGAAAGCTCGCTGGGCTATTATATCTTTCCGCTGGTCGCGGTGCTGTTGGGTTATATATTTCTGGGCGAACGCCTGACGCGGTTTCAGTGGTACGCCGTGGGGCTGGCTGCTTTTGCGGTGGTTCTGCTGACCGCGGGCTTGGGCGCGGCCCCTTGGGTGTCGCTGTTTTTGGCGGTGACTTTGGGGCTTTACGGGGTTTGCAAGAAGTCGTTGCAAGCCGGGCCTGTGGTTTCGGTTATGGGTGAAGTGATCCTGCTGACGCCGCTGGCGTTGATCTGGCTTTGGGGGGTGCATTTTGACGGCTGGACAGGGCTTGTGGGCCGATCGGGCGGTTTTTTCGGCCACGGCTGGGACACCGGGCTTTTGATGTTGTCCGGGCCGTTGACCGCGGGGCCTCTGGTGTTGATGTCCTATGCGATGAAACGCCTGACTTTGGCCAGTGTCGGGCTGGTGCAATATCTGAACCCGACATTGCAATTCGGGGTTAGCACGCTGATTTTTATGGAACCGTTTACCCGCTGGCATTTTGTTGCTTTCGGGATGATCTGGGTGGCTTTGGCGCTTTATTCTTATGAAGCGTTGCGCCGTGAAAGATCTTGATCCAGTTTAGCCATAAGCGCATCGACAGCCGTAAAATCCTGCAACAGGGCGCGAAATGACGGGTCGGCAAAGCCTTGTTCGATCTGGTGCTCGATCAGGGTAATCAAAGGGTCCCAGTAGCCGTCCACATTCAACAGGTAAATCGGTTTGTTGTGCTGGCCAAGCTGCGCCCATGTCAACACCTCGAACAGCTCGTCCAACGAGCCACCACCGCCCGGCAGGGTGATGATCGCGTCCGAGTTCATGAACATCAGTTTTTTACGTTCGTGCATGTTTTCGGTAATGATAAACTGTGCCAAATCGGTTTTGCCGACCTCCATCGCCAGAAGGTGTGTGGGAATCACCCCGAAAATATCGCCGCCCGCATCCTGACAAGCATTTGCAACCGCCCCCATCAGCCCGACATCTCCAGCACCGTAAACTAAACGCAGGCCGTTTCGGGCCAGTTTTGTGCCTATATCTGCGGCTGTTTTCATATAAGCGGGGTTGTTGCCCTTGCGTGAACCGCAAAATACGCAGACAGAGAGGTGTGGTTTTGCTGACATGGTATTGCCTTTAACTAAAATCTGTTTTTGATTTGATCCGTGTTTTATGTAACATGGGAAAGATGCAGGGTGAAAGGGTAAGAGTTTGCTGAAAATAATTGGATCGAACACGGCTGTTGCGGGTGGATTGGCTGCAGGAGCTGTACTTGTTACAGGTTTGTTTTATACGTTTGTGTATAAAGCACCGGATAAAGTTGTTTTGGTGCCTGAACCAGTGCTGGAAGCACAAGTTTTGCCTAAAGCGGCTGTGCCTGAGGTAAGTGTTGCGGCAAAGCCCAAAGCGGTTGAGGCTGAAAACCCAGCTGAAGCGGGGCAAGCACAAACCGCCTCTTCCGAACAAAAAGCTACGCCTGTGGGGGTAATGCCCGTAATAGATGTGGTTCGCGTGGATGAAACCGGCTCTACCGTGGTTGCTGGCAAAGCAGCCCCCAATGCCAAGGTCACGATAACGCTTGATGGCAAAATCGTTGGCACGGCCAAGGCGGATGCTAAGGGGGCGTTTGTGGCTCTTTTGGATATACCACCCTCTGACAAACCGCGCGAGTTGGGATTGGAAGTTGTAGATGCGGCGGGTGTCCGTGTTGCCTCGAACGACAAAGTTTTGGTTATGCCGTTCAAACCTGAAGCCAAAGTAGCCCCTAAACTGGTAGTGGCCAAATCTGACGGAATTGCGGTGGTTGAGCCGACACAGGCCCCGACCGCTACATCGGCTCCGACGCAGCCAACACCAAGTGCTGCGACTGTAGCTAAAAACGATGTTACGACGGTAGCCAAGGCAGCACCGCTTTCTATTGATACGATTGTTTATGATGATTTGGGTGATGTGGTGATCTCGGGGTACGGTAACACAGAAAACTCTGTGCGGGTCTACTTGGATAACAAATCCACGAATGTTCAAAAAGTCCCCGATACTGGGAAGTGGCAAATCACCTTGTCGGATGTTCCCGACGGTATTTACGATTTGCGTGTCGACAGCGTGAACAAAACCGGAGCGGTGACCGAGCGGGTGCAAAGCCCGTTCAAGCGTGAAGCCCCTGAAGTGGTTGCGGCGGCGTCTGGTAAGACACCAGCCTCGCGTGTCACTATTCAACCAGGTTATACCCTTTGGGCATTAGCAAAAAACCGCTATGGTGACGGGGTGCGCTATGTGCAGATTTTCGAAGCCAACCGGGACCGCATCAAAGACCCCAATCTGATTTATCCCGGTCAGGTTTTTGATTTGCCAAACTAGCTCTGGTCAATATGGCCTGTCCGACCTAAGTAAGTCGGGCAGGAGATCATATGGCGTCCATCATTACCCAAACCCACGTTAACAAAAAACAGGCGTTGCATGTCATTCGCAAGGTGATGCCCTATTTGTGGCCAGCGGATAAATCATGGGTGAAATACCGTGTGGTATTGTCGTTGCTGGCATTGATTGTTGGCAAAGTGATCGGTGTGATAACGCCGTTTTTCTACAAAGGTGCGGTGGATGCGATGGCCCCTGATGCGGGAGAGCCAAACACAATTTTCATGCTTGCCGCAGGGGCGGTGGGACTGACCATCGCCTACGGCGTGGCGCGTCTGATGAGCGTGGGTTTTAACCAGTTACGCGATGTGATTTTTGCACGGGTTGCCCAGCGTGCCTTGCGGCAACTGGCGTTGGAGACCTTTCGCCATATCCACCGGATGTCCCTGCGCTATCATATCAGCCGTAAAACTGGCGGTTTGAGTCGGATTATCGAGCGCGGTGTCAAAGGCGTGGAATTTCTGCTGCGTTTCATGTTGTTTTCCATCGGGCCTTTGATCCTAGAACTGGCCTTTGTCGGGGCCATTTTGTTTTACCTGTTTGATGTCCGGTATCTGGCCGTGGTTGTTGTCACCATCGGGCTTTATATCTGGTTTACTTTCAAGGTTACCGAATGGCGGGTGCGCATTCGTAAACAGATGAACGATCTAGATGCGGATGCCAGCCAAAAGGCGATAGACAGCCTGCTTAATTTTGAGACGGTGAAATATTTCAATGCCGAAGAACGCGAAGCCCTGCGTTATGACGATAGTATGCGTGGCTATGAAGTGGCGGCATTACAGACCAATTACACCTTGGGGTTTTTGAATTTCGGGCAATCGTTTTTTATCACGATAGGGCTGATTCTGGTCATGGTGATGGCCGCTATCGGGGTGGATAGTGGTGATATGACGGTCGGTGATTTCGTCATGGTCAACGCCTATATGATCCAGATCACCATGCCACTGAATTTTCTGGGGACGGTATATCGCGAAATCCGCCAGTCTCTGGTTGATATGGGCGAGATGTTTGAATTATTGGAACAACCCGCCGAAGTGCTGGATAAACCGGACGCCAAGGATTTGGTTGTTTCAGGGGGTGAGGTGGTCTTTGATAATGTGGATTTTGCCTATGATGAAAATCGCGCCATATTGAAGGATTTCAACCTGACCCTGAAACCGGGGCAGACCGTGGCCATTGTTGGCCCGTCCGGGTCGGGTAAATCCACCGTTGGGCGGTTGTTGTTCCGGTTCTACGATGTCGGCGCGGGGGCTGTTCGTATCGACGGGCAAGACCTGCGCGACATTAGTCAAACCAGTCTGCATGCGCAAATTGGCATCGTGCCGCAAGACACCGTGCTGTTTAACGATACCATCGGCTACAATGTGGCTTATGGTCGTGACGGGGCGTCAGAGGCGGATATTATTGCGGCGGCTAAGGCGGCCAAAATACATGATTTCGTGATGAGTTTGCCAGAGGGCTACCAAACCACCGTAGGGGAACGCGGCCTGAAACTGTCGGGCGGTGAAAAACAGCGCGTAGGGATTGCCCGTACGCTTTTGAAGAACCCGCCGATCCTATTGCTCGATGAGGCCACATCGGCGCTGGACAGCGAAACCGAGCGCGACATTCAAGACAGTTTGCGCCAGATGGGCAAGGGGCGTTCGGTGATTACCATTGCGCACCGTCTGTCGACAATAGTGGATGCGGATCTGATTATAGTGCTGGAACAGGGCCATGTCACCGAGCAAGGTACCCATGATGCGCTGCTGACCCGTAATGGCCGCTATGCCGCCATGTGGCAGCGGCAATTGGTGGATGAGGAAAATACCGCTGAAATCGCTTGAAACTTAAAAATGCAAACCTTGCATGGAAGATAAAAAAGGTTAACACTCCAGAGTATTGTCTGTGTGGACTGTCGGGGGATTAAATTTTGAAGTCATTTTTTGTTATTACTTGTCTGGCAATCGCCGGGCAGGCTTTGCCGATCAACGCGCAAGAGATCAGTGGTTCTGGTTCTATCAAGGTCACACCGTTCGAGATTAAGGGGCTGGTTGTGGGCAGTCTGCACAAGATCGATAAAGAATTCGAAAAGACTTACAACATCAAGGTGCCGCAAGCCTTTTCGTTTATTGCGCCGCGCAACAAGCAGCAAAGGGTCTTTATAAAAGAAAACCCGGGTGGTGATGCGCCGATTCAACTGTTTTTCACAACTCAGGACCGCCGGCTGCAATCGAGCATCCAGTTTGTTCCGTTCACCGTTGACATGGCAGAGCTTAATGCCCGTATGAAAGGGGTGGAGGGTCTCGTGAAACAGGCCTTTATGTCGGCGGATATGGTTAACGACACGGATAGGGTCAATGTTTTCCAAGTCGCCAAGGTTGGCAAATATTCGGCACTTGAATTGATCGGGAATTACCAAGACCCGAAAGAAGGTCTGGTTGTCCGTCAAGTGGTGGCGGTGCTGAACCCTGACTCTGTAAACGGAGAGGTCATGATCGTCGATGCGTTGACCCGTAATGTAAAAATGACCAAGGCAGAAGATATTCGAATAACCAGCGCATCCCGCGCTGTCGGGACGTTCAAGTTTCTGGCTGAGTAGGGCGCGAGTTTTAGTTATTTGGCAATATCTGCGTAGGCAATGTCATGCAGGCTTTGCAGTTTCGTGCCTACGCTATGTGCTTTGTAGCGGGCATAAGGGTATTTTGCTATCGCCACAATCCAGACCCGCAGTGCCAACAGGGCAGGGGTTAGAACAAGGGTTAGAACTGTAGCGATACCAAGGCCGAAAACCACCGCCGTGGCCAATTGTTTCCACCATAATGCGGTGGGGGCATTCAGGCTGTAACCGCCGGTGTGAAAGTCGATCGACAAGCCCATCATCATCGGGAAAAGCCCTGCCATGGTGGTGATGGTGGTTAGCATAACCGGACGAATGCGGGCCTCGGCGGTTTCGACGATGGCTTGCAGTTTCGGCATACGGCGGGCGTATTCCTGATAGGTATCAATAAGAACAATGTTGTTGTTCACCACAATTCCCGCCAAGGCCACGATACCCGTTCCGGTCATAATCACCGAAAACGGCTGGCCCATTACCATCATGCCGATTAACACCCCTGCGGTGGATAGAACCACGGCCAGAAGTACCAGAAACGAGTTGTAAAAGCTGTTGAACTGGGTCAGCAGGATGATGAACATCAACCCCAATGCGCCCGCAAAGGCCGATTTCAGGAAGGCGAGGCTTTTTTGCTGATCTTCCTGACTTCCGGACCATTCCCAAGAGATGCCCGGCGGGAATTTGACATCGTTTTTTAGCCATTCGGTGACTTTGGCAATCGTTTTATTTGAATTTACGCCGTCTTTCACATCCGCTTTCACGTCGAAATAGCGTGTGCTGTCAACGCGGTTGATCTGGCCCAGTTTTTTGACCGGTGTTCGGGTGATAAAGTTGGACAAAGGGACCAAGCCTTTGGCTGTGCGTACGCGCAATGTATCCAAGGTCGACAGCAGGCGGTCTTTTTCAGGTACACGTACACGGATGTCGATTTCGTCTGCGGAGCTGTCGACGCGCATGGTATCAAGTAGCAGGCCGCGTGTGACAAGTTGCACCATGGCCCCCACTGTGGCCACATCGGCGCCGTAGCGTCCGGCCTCTTTAACATCGACCTTGATTTGCCAGTCTATACCGGGCAGAGGACGGGTGTCTTCGACATCTTTCAGGCCGTTCCATTCGTCAAATTTGGTACGGATCAAGGCGGTTGTCTTCATCAGGTCGTCCCAATTATCGCCCATGATGCGCAAATTCAGCGGCTTGCCGTTGGCAGGGCCGGTTTTGGCAATAAAAATCTCGGTCTGATAGCCTGGGGTGATGCCGATGGCTTTTTTGAGATTCTCGATAATGGCACCACCCGTGCCGGTGCCGCGTATTTTCCAATCGTCCAGCTCGAACTGAACTTGGCCTATGGTGTCAAGCGGGGCTTTTGCACCGCCTTTATTCTGGTTCAACCCGCCCGCGCCGGCAAAAGAAAACACCGATGCGATGCCTTTGACAGGGATAATCCTTTTTTCAACGCTGCGCACAAGGGCATCTTTTTGTTCCAACGACAGGTTGCCACGGGCGCGTACATAGATGATGCCGTTTTCGGGTTCGGTTTTGACAAAAAACTCGGTGCCGAGGTTGTTGCCCATATAGGTCATGAAGGTCATCACGACAAAGGCAAATGTCGCGAAAATTGCCAAAAAGGACATGAACGGGGTGTCGACGATAGCGTGGATTATTTTACCGAAAAGCGTAGGTTTTGAGCGGTCGCGCTCAGGTGCTTCGCGTTTGGCGAAAATTGAGCCGCCAACCGCAGAAAGGGCTAGTGATGCAGGAATAAAGCCTATGATGCCTAGGATAATATAGCCAGTTATGCCGGCTTTCATTCCGATGATTGCCAAGATAGCTACCCCGGCCATAGCGGCAGCGGCAATACACAACAAGATAAGCCGTAGCAGGATATGTATGTTAGCATGCAAGTGGTCGGAAAGTTGTTCCAAGGTCCGTGTCAGGCGCCCGGCAATGCCGCCGATAACAGGCAGGTAAATCAATGCGACCAGCAAAGAGGCGGACAGAACATAGATCAATGTAATCGGCAGGTTGCGCATAAACTCGCCCGGAACGCCCGGCCAGAACAGCATCGGTAAAAACGCACAAAGCGTGGTGGCGGTGGATGAGATGATCGGCCAGAACATCCGTTTGGCCGCCATGACATAGGAATGCATCGGCCCGGTGCCCTCCGAGATGCGTTTATCGGCATATTCGACCACTACGATGGCGCCGTCGACCAGCATGCCCACGGCCAAGATTAACCCGAACATCACCATGTTGGATATGGCGATGCCTGCAAGGGCCATAAAGGCAAATGACAACAAGAACGAGGTTGGAATGGCAAAGCCCACCAATAGGGCAGACCGCACCCCCAAGGTTCCCAAAATCACCACCATCACCAGCAAAATCGCGGTCAGAACCGAGGATTCAAGCTGGCTGACCATGCTGGCAACTTTTTGGGATTGATCCAGAGCAAAATCAACACGGACGGCCTGTTTTAACTCTTTCGGCCAGAGTTTTATTGTACGATTGACGGTATCGCGCACCAATTGGGCAGTTTTGATCTGGTTGGCCCCTTTGCGCTTGACGATTTGCAAGGCAACGGTGGCATTGCCGTTGTAGCGCGCGGTACCCAGACGGTCTTCGAAGGTCAGGCGAATATCGGCAAGATCACCCAGAGTGATTACACTGTCGCCGTTTACTTTGACCGGCAGGTCGTAAACGTCACTGGCCGAGTTGAACGAGGACGGAATTTTCACCGCAAAGGCGCCTTTATGGGTTTCCACCTCGCCAGCCGCTATTAACTGGTTGTTGTTGCGCACTGCGGCCAGCAGCTCGCCTGCGGTCACGTTATAGGCTTCCAGTTTTAGGGGGTCGATCAGCACTTCCAGCATTTCGTTGCGGTGTCCGGCCAGTCCTGCCTCCAATATTTGCGGCAGGGCTTCCAGTTTGGTTTGCAATTTTTTGGCGACGCGCAGCAACGTGCGTTCGGGAACGGCTCCGGAAAGGGAAATCACAATGATCGGGAATTGCGAGAAATTCACTTCCGTGATGGTATATTGTTCTGCGCCCGCCGGAAATTTGGCTTCGGCCCGGCTGACCTTGTCGCGGACATCGGCAATGGTTGCCTGTTTATCCCAGCCAAAGTTGAACTCCAGCCCGATACCGCCGTAATTTTCCGCCGCATTTGCGGTCATGGTTTTCAGACCTTCGAGTCCCTTCAATTCGGTTTCCATTGGCCGGATTATAAGTTTTTCCGAATCAGAAGCCGAAATGCCGGGGAAGGGGACGGCGACATATAAAAATGGCACATCAATATCTGGCTCGCCTTCTTTCGGTAGGCCAAAATAGGCCATGCTGCCAGCCACCAGCGACATCAAAACCAGAATAAATACCATGCGGGCGCGGGCAGAGGCCCAGTCGACGAGACCGATCATCTGTTAAACACCCTCTTTATAGGTCACAGAGACCCTGCGCCCATCGGTGACATATTCTTGGCCCAAAATGATAATATCAACTTGGTCGGGCAAGCCTGAAACCCATACACCTTTGGTGCTATCGCGGATGATGCTCACGGGGATGAACCTGGCCTTAGCGTTTTTGACGATGCGAATGCCCAGCACGCCGTCACCGTTCAGGGTCAGGGCCGATTGCGGCAGCAAGTGACCTTTTTCACCTGAAAGCGCAATGGTGATGTCGGCGGTAGAGCCGTCGCGCAAACGATCATCGGCGTTTGATACCGTGACTTCGACACGAAAAGTTTTGGTGATGCTGTCGGCCCGGCGTGAAACAAATGTTACATCGCCCTTCACTTCCATCCCCGACAACAGCCGTGCGATTGCGGGAGCACCTTTGGTGATGCGTGCGATCTGTTGTTCTGTCGCGTGGCCCACCAATTTCATCGGGTTCAGCTGCAATACCGTGGCACAAGGCGAGCCGCGTTGCATGTAAGAACCGTATTCGGCTGTGTCCGACTCGAGCAACCCCGAAAACGGGGCTTTGATATGCAAATTGCTCAGTTCGCGTTTGGCGCGCTCAAGATTTGCCTGCGCCGCTTCAAGCATTGCTTCGCGGGCAAATGCGGCAGTTTCGGATATAATGCCTTTTTTAACCAGAGATTGAGAGCCTTTGTTGTTGGCTTTGGCTTCTGCAAGCCGGGCTTTGGCTTCGGCTAATGCGGCGGCTTTGGTGCCCACTTCCAATTCGCATAAAAGTTGACCTTCGGTGACGCGGGTACCTTTGCGCAAGGGGATCGAAATAACTTTTCCGGAGGTTTCCGCCAGTACCGTGATTTGGCGCGATGCTGCTGTAAGACCGCGCAAGACGATACCGCTTGTGACTGGTTGTGCCTCGGATTTTTGCACCAGAACGGATACCGGCGGATAGGCGTCAGTTGTGGTTTGAACAAGGGTCGCCGGGTCTTTCGGGGCAGCAGTATTGCCACCTTTAATTACAAAGGCAGCAATGGCGGCACAGACCAATAAGGCGAGAATAATCGGGATGGGGCGCATGCGGCTCTCCAAAAAAGGATCCAAAATAAGTTGTGGATCCCGTGAATTTATAATTTTGTAAGAGTACGATGCAAAAAATCAGGCTGCAAGCCATGTTTATGCGGTATTTACAAAGACAGTATTTGGCAATGTGGCGGAGTATCGTGCGCAGAGTTCTTATTTTACGAGAGTTGAAGCAAAACAGCAACACGCACAAAGATGGTAGGCGCGGAAACGCAAAGGGTTTCGCATCTGTTGCCGTTATGGAATATCCGTGCTTATTCATTGATCGTGCCGGTGTCGAATACCTCCACGGAGAGGCCCTAACTGTGACTTTCAGCCACCTGCCGAGAATAGTGCTGTTATTTTAACAAAATAACAGGCTGTAGATGGACGGCAGATGGGTAGGGGTGTTT
>CAZMMG010000053.1:0-11308 GCA_964567355.1 uncultured Neptunicoccus sp. | reverse complement strand
CGATGTTGTGTTGATTGGGTGGGGCTTGGAGAGGTGTGTAAGAGATGGAAATCACCAGTTTGTAGTCGGTTTGTCGGTAAAACGAGTTTATCGGTAAGCCAAGCGCGGATTTACTCCAGTTGAGAAGTGCCGCCACCAATGGCGCGACGCCGCATTCTACTGTGCGTAAATCTGTGATTGTAACACCTTCTGCCATCAGTATTTTCAGGGCTGTCGGCGGAAAGAATATGTTTCGCACGCCGCCCTTTTCGATGATATCACGGCAGCCTTGCGCACTGAATTTTGCCATTCGGGCCGCCACTACGGGAACACCGTGATGCAAGGCGGGCATCAACACATCCAGCAAACCGCCGATCCACGCCCAATCCGCAGGCGTCCACATGCAATCATCCGCTTGCGGCAGAAAATCATGGCTTATCTCCACGCCCGGCAAATGGCCCAGCAAAACCCGGTGCGCATGCAACGCGCCTTTGGCCGGGCCGGTGGTGCCGGAGGTGTAGATCAATATGGCAGGGTCATCGGCGGCGGTATCATAGGGGGTGAATTCGGTGGCACCCTCAAACTTTGTGGTTTCGGGGCAAATCACCTGTTTCAACTCGGGCAGTTGATCCAGCAAGGGGGTGACAAGATCAGCAGAGTTTTCATCCACCACAACCGCTTTTGCGCCAGAGTTGTTCAGGCGCGTCAACAAAGCCTCGGCCCGAAATAACGTAAATAACGGAACTGAAATCGCGCCCAGTTTCCAGATCGCAATATGCGCCGCCGCGGTCCACACCGATTGGGTGCGCAACACACCAACACGGTCGCCGACGCCGACGCCCTTGGCGCGTAAATGCTGTGCGAGACTATCGGACAGATATTTCAGCACCTCATAACTTACATCGGTGCGTTGCCCGTCCGTCAGATCAATAATCGCAGTGCGCTCGGGGTCAGTTTCTGCCCATTTATCACAAACATCCACACCCATATTATACCGTGCAGGAATGTCCCAAGCAAAGCTACCACATAACGCATCATATGAAGGCGCGGACTCCAACATATCTTACCCCACCGTCTCGTTAAACAGTTCACGCCCGATTAGCATACGGCGAATTTCCGAAGTGCCTGCACCAATTTCATAAAGCTTGGCATCGCGCAACAACCGCCCTGTGGGGTAGTCGTTGATATAGCCGTTTCCGCCCAGGCATTGCAGCGCGTCGAGGGCCACTTGAGTGGCTTTTTCAGCCGCATAAAGAATACAGCCGGCACTGTCCTTGCGCGAGGTTTGGCCGCGATCACAGCCTTGTGCCACCGCGTAAACATAGGCGCGACAGGCGTTCATATTAGTGTACATGTCGGCGATTTTACCTTGCATCAACTGAAACGTGCCGATGGGTTTACCGAACTGTTCGCGCTCGTGAATATAGGGCACGACCACATCCATAGCAGCAGCCATTATTCCAATGGGGCCAGCGGCCAGCGTGACGCGCTCATAATCCAGCCCCGACATCAGAACATTCACGCCTTTGCCCTCTTCTGCCAAAATGTTTTCGAACGGCACCAGACAATCCTTGAACACCAACTCGCAAGTGTTTGATCCTCGCATGCCCAGCTTGTCCAGTTTTTGACCGGTGCTAAATCCGTCCATGTCGCGCTCGATCAAAAATGCGGTGATCCCTTTAGGCCCTGCATCAGGATCAGACTTTGCATAAACGATCAGCGTATTGGCGTCCGGCCCGTTGGTGATCCACATTTTGTTGCCATTGAGCATAAAGCCGTCATTGCGCTTTTCCGCACGCAATTTCATCGACACAACATCAGACCCTGCCCCCGGTTCCGACATTGCCAATGAGCCCACATGCTCACCGGAAATAAGTTTCGGCAGATATTTGGCTTTTTGCGCAGGCGTTCCCCAGCGGTTGATCTGGTTCACGCATAAATTGGAATGCGCCCCATAGGACAAGCCTACAGAGGCAGACGCGCGACTAATTTCCTCGATCGCGATGCAATGCGCAAGATAGCCCATAGCCACGCCACCGTCAGCTTCGGGAACGGTAATACCGTGCAGCCCCAACGCCCCCATCTTTTGCCACAAGTCCATAGGGAACGCGTTATCGCGGTCGATGTCGGCGGCACGCGGAGCTATTTCATCCATGGCGAAGCGGCGCACAGTGTCGCGCAATGCGTCAATATCCTCGCCGAGATTAAAATTCATTGTGGCATCAAACATGTGGTTTTCCTTCTTTATCATAGCCAACGCTGCGCAAGGACATGGCAGCGTAATAATCCGCGATTTTTTCTTTGGATAGCCGTCCCTTGGCGCGGTACCATGTGTTAACCCCGATCAAAGAGCCCAACACCGACATCGCGGCCACATGGGCGTCTTCCACATGGAATTCGCCGCAAGTCTGACCATCTTGAATGATTTGGCGCACAACATCTTCATAGGCTTTGCGCTTTTTCTCGATGCGTTTGTGACCGTCCGCTTCCAGCGAGCGCAGCTCCATGAACGAGATAAATACATCGTCGGCACGGGTGATGTTATAGCCGATGTGAAAGCGTACAAAACATTCCAGCATTTCCGCAGGGGACATATCATCCGTGTCAACATTACCCCATGCCGCCAAAAGCCCGTCCATGTGGTCGGACATTAGCAACACCAGTATTTGCTGTTTTGACGGCACATGATTGTAAAGTGCACCAACATTCACCCCGACCGCATCGGCAATCATACGCATGGATACGGCGGCATAGCCGTATTGTGCGATCAGCGGCAAAGCCTTTTGCTGAATGCAGGCTTTGGTTTTCGATCCTATGGAACCTTTGACGCGTGCCATGCAGCCCTCAATTAAATGAACGTTCGTTCTTTTAACGGCAACATGCGACGCTGTCAAGCTATTGCGTTTTCAGATTTCGCTATTCAGCCGGAAGCGCGCCCGTCTGCAATCACCAATCCGTCACAGGGCAAATTGCCTTTAGCGCAAAGCTCTACCCTTGCCCGCAATTTCAGCACCTCGCGGATAGAGCTTTCATAACCCGCACATTCGGTATTTTCGGTTTCAAGCCGCACCAGAAGCGTGTCGTTTTGGCCGTCATGATTGACCTCGACCCGGGCTTTATAGACCTCTGGATGGCGTTCCAGAAAGGCCGCCACCTGCTCAGGGCGTACAAACATGCCCTTGACTTTGGTTGCCTGATCAGCGCGTCCCTTCCAACCTGCAATGCGCATATTGGTGCGCCCGCAGGGGCTAACACCGGGTAGAATCGCAGACAAATCGCCGGTGGCAAAACGGATCAGCGGATAATCAGGGTTTAGCGTGGTCACAACCACCTCGCCGACATCACCCAACACAACAGGTTTTCCGGTACCCGGAGTGACTATTTCCACGATCACACCTTCATCCACGATCAATCCGTCCATGGCTTCCGTTTCATAGGCGATATGGCCCAAATCAGCCGTGGCATAACATTGCAAGCAGCTGATACCACGTTCCTGGTAACCCGCACGGATTTGCGGGAACAATGGCCCACCGCTGACTGCCGCTGACCTGATTTTGGAAAGATCCAAACCCAGCGCATCACCCTTTTGCAAGATTGTATTCAGATAATCCGGCGTGCCCGCATAACACGTCACCCCCAGATCAGCCGCCGCACGCGCTTGCAATTCGGTTTGCCCCGGCCCTGCAGGAAATATTGTGGCCCCGACAGCTTCGGCGGCATTTTCGAACATCATGCCTGCGGGGGTGAAATGGTAGGAAAAGGTATTTTGTATTACATCATTCACACCCACACCCAAAGCATGCAGGAAGCGGCCAAATCGCCACCAGTCATGACCCTTTTGGCCCATCTCGTAAATCGGGCCAGGGGACTGGAAAACATGTTTTATATTTTTCGCTGCAATCGCAGCATATCCCCCCAAAGGCGGGTTGGAATTTTGCGCGTCATGCAAGTTCGATTTGCGCAACACAGGCAGGCTTTGCAGGTCGGAGACCTGCAAAATTTTGTTTACATCAACATCTGCAAGAAGGCTTGCAAAGCCTGCGGAATTCTTCTGCGCGTTGGCGATTTGCTTGGGTAGTTCCCGCGCCAGATCATGTGCACGCTCATCCGCCGAGCGGGTTTCAAGTTCATCATAGAAATTTGTCATTAGCTGAGCCATCTTTTGCGGCGGCGATAAGAACGGACATCGCGAAACGATTTGCGCCCCTCGTCCGACATACCGAGATAAAACTCTTTCACATCCGGATTTTCGCGCAACTCATTTGCAGGGCCGTCCATAACCACGCGGCCCGACTCTAAAATATAGCCGTAATGGGCATAGCGCAGAGCAACATTGGTATTTTGTTCGGCCAAAAGAAAAGACACGCCTTCTTTTTCGTTCAAATCCTTCACGATGCCGAAAATTTCTTCCACCAGCTGCGGCGCCAGCCCCATGCTAGGCTCATCCAGCAGTACTGTTTCAGGCTTGCTCATTAAGGCGCGCCCGATGGCACACATTTGTTGTTCGCCGCCCGATGTATAGCCGGCTTGGGATTTGCGGCGTTCTTTCAGGCGCGGAAAATATGTATAGACCAGATCCAGTGCGTTCGCCAATTCAGCCCGGCTATAATTGCGGGTATAGGCCCCGGTTAGCAGATTTTCTTCGATTGTAAGGTGCTCGAAACAATGGCGGCCTTCCATCACTTGAATGACACCTGATTTCACAAGCGCGGCGGGGTTCAGTTCGGCAATAGGTGCGCCGCGATAATGGATCGTGCCTTTGGTGACTTCGCCGCGTTCCGAATGCAGCAGGTTCGAGATCGCCTTAAGCGTTGTCGTTTTACCCGCGCCGTTACCCCCCAGAAGCGCCGTAATGCCACCTTTGGGAACCGACAGGCTGACGCCTTTCAACACAAGGATCACATGGTTGTAGATCACTTCAATGTTGTTCACTTCTAAAAGGTTTTCAGTTGTCGGCGTGGCGTCTAACATAGGTTTTCCAGCGATTTAAAATGCGATAAATGTCCCTCTGGCCACATTTGGGCCAGAGGGCGTTTAATGGCTTAGTTACAGCCTTCTGTGATGTTGTTTTCAGCAGCAAATGCAGCACTATCCTCTGCAATCAGTTTACCGATAACGTCCATATCAGATGGGCCGAAATCTGTGATCAAAGACCACTTCTTCGCAGACGCATCCCACTGTTGAACCGCACCCAAACCCGGGCCGCCGTGGTTTTCACAAGAAACGCTGAAGGACGGGCCAAAGTTTGGCATGCCCAAAGCTGTCATCTTAGCTTCGTCGATGACCAAAGCTTCCATACCATCACGCATCATTGCAGGTGTGATATTTGCCGTACCATGGATCTCTTGTGCGGTTTTTGCCGCTTCAACAGCCAACATCGCTGCATACATGCCACGGTTATAAAGCACCGTACCTGATTGATCGCCAGCACCGGCTGCTTTGCCTGCGTCATAGACAAACTTTTTCAAGTCAGCATAAAGCGGGTAATCAGAGCCAACATTGTGCAAAGCCAAAGCTTTGTAGCCATCAGCGGCCATACCGGCAGGAAGCGTATCATTTTCAGATCCAGACCACCAGATGCCGATAAAATGATCCATCGGATAATGGATATTAGCGGCTTCCTGAATGGCAACCTGATTCATCACGCCCCAACCCCACATGAAGATCCAGTCCGGTTTTTCGCGGCGAATTTGCAACCATTGCGATTTTTGCTCTTGGCCGGGATGATCCACAGCCAGCAAGGTCAGTTCATACCCATGCTTTTCGGCCAGTGCTTTCAACGTCGGAATTGGCTCTTTGCCGTAAGCAGAGTTGTGATAGACAAGGGCAATTTTCTTGCCTTTGATGTTTCCACCATTTTCGGACAGAATATAGTTGATCGCAATGGATGCCCCGTTCCAGTAGTTGGCAGGGTAGTTAAAAATGTTGTGAAACACTTTACCGTTTGCCGCGGACGTGCGCCCGTAACCCATAGAGTGAACCGGAATACCGTCAGCGGTGGCTTTCGGGATCAACTGATATGTGATGCCGGTTGAAAGCGGCTGGTAAACAAGTGCGCCCATGCCTTTGGTGCTCTCGTAGCATTCCACACCTTTTTCGGTGTTGTACCCAGTTTCGCATGGAACAACTTTCGCATGCACGCCGCCGATACCGCCATCGCGCTCATTCACAAGTGTGAAATAATCCGCGTAGCCATCAGCAAACGGAATACCGTTCGCCGCATAGGCACCAGTTCGATAATCCAGTGACGGGAACACAAGGTCCGCCAATACCGGACTTGCAGCAATCATTGCTGCGGCAGCAACTGCTGCCAGTTTAGTTAGTTTCATGTCAGTTTCCTCCCTTAGGTTGACATTTGGTGATGCGCCCAATGTGGCGCGGAGTATTTGGCCCTAATGTGGAAAGGGCCATAATCTTAGTTTTTCTTTCGCCAGCCGCCATAATTGCGCCAGCCCATGTGGTTCCACAATAAGGAACCCTATGATCAGCCCCCCCACTATGACAAGCTGGAATTGCGCTGCCAGATCAGTTTCCCAGCCCCAGCTTCCAACCATAATATTTTTCAGCAAAACCGGCAGTAAAACCATAAAAGCCGCCCCCGCGAATGATCCAAAGACCGAGCCAAGCCCGCCAATAATCACCATAAACAGGATCAGAAAGGATTTCTCGATGCCAAAGGCCTCGCCCACTTCCACTGCCCCCAGATACACCGTGAACAACAAAGCCCCGGAAATTCCGATGTAGAACGAACTGACACCAAAAGCGGTTAGTTTGGCTTTCAACGGGTCAACCCCGATGATCTCGGCGGCTATATCCATATCGCGAATGGCCATCCATTTGCGCCCGTTAGCCCCGCGCGTCAAATTGCGGGCAGCCCATGCCAGAACGATGACAAACCCCAGACAAAACAGATAGCTTACGGCTGGATACGTATTGGCACCGGTTACTGCATAACCAAACACGCTGCGCTCGGGTGCACTGATTTGGCCGGATGCGGAATTGTTGTAAAACCACGGCACTTTGTTGAACAACCAGACCAGAAAGAACTGTGCCGCCAAAGTGGCAACCGCCAGATAAAACCCTTTGATCCGCAGGCTTGGCAGACCGAACAGCATACCGACAAGGGCCGTAACCCCCCCCGACAGGATAATGACAAAAACGATATTCAGCTCTGGAAATGCCGTCATCAGCTTATAGGACGCATAGGCCCCCACCGCCATAAATCCACCCGACCCAAGACTGACCTGCCCGCAATAACCGGTCAGGATATTCAGCCCGATTGCAGCTATAGCATAAATCAGGAACGGCAGGATAATCGCGTTCAACCAGTAACTGTTGATCAAAAACGGCACCACCAGCACGGCAAAAGCCACGGTCAGGAAATAGCCCCAACGGTCAAGAGCAATGGGGAAGGTCTGTTGGTCTTTTGCATAAGTGGTTTTGAAATCACCTGCTTCGCGGTAAAACATGCTTACACCCTCTCGATTATTTTATCGCCGAACAGGCCTTGCGGTCTGAAGACAAGAAATAACAGGGCCAGAACGTAAGCGAACCAGTTTTCCGTGGCCCCGCCCAAGTAGGGCGCACCGATCAGGAACTCGAACATTTTTTCGCCGACCCCGATAATCAAACCACCCAAAATCGCGCCCGGAATAGAGGTAAATCCACCCAGCATCAGCACCGGAAGTGCCTTTAACGCGATTAAGGACAGCGAAAACTGCACACCGGATTTAGAACCCCACATGATACCAGCCACAAGCGCAACAGCACCTGAAACCGACCACACAATCACCCAGATGGTACGCAACGAAATGCCCACAGACAGCGCGGCCTGATGATCGTCCGCCACCGCCCGCAAGGCGCGGCCGGTTTTGGTGTATTGGCTAAACAGCACCAGCGACACCACCAACAGCCCGGCACAAACCGTGGCCCACATATCCAGATTATCCAGATAAAACCCGAAAAAATCAGGCCCGCCTAGAAAGGCACTATGTGATTCAACCCAAGCATTACCGCCCTGAGGCAGGCCCACATCCAGTTTTTTGATGTCCGAACCCCACATCAGATCCCCGAACCCTTCCATAAAATAAGCCAGCCCGATGGTGGCCATAAACAGAATGATCGGCTCTTGGTTAACCAGATGTTTCAGGACGTATTTTTCCACCAGATAGGCGAAAAGGATCATCACCCCCAAGGTGAATATGATCGCCAGAAGAGCGGGCATATGCCAGCCGAATTTGTGGATATTGGTGCCAAAAATCGTGTTTATCAAATGCGAAAACGGAATTTGCCCATTCTGAAACCCTACAAGTGTAAGGGCTGCAAACAGGGCCATCACACCTTGGGCATAGTTAAAAATACCCGAGGCTTTGAAAATCAGAACAAAACCCAAAGCCACAAGGGAATAAAGCACGCCAGACATCATGCCGTTCAAAAACACTTCAATCCCGTAATAGAAATTAGCCGACATGTTTGCCCCCGTTAACTACACTCAACAGAAAATCAGTCATGTGCCACCCCCAAATATGCATCAATGACGTCTTGGTTGTTACGCACTTCATCAGGTGTGCCGTCGCCGATTTTCTTGCCGTAATCCATCACTACCACACGGTCGGCGATGTCCATCACCACGCCCATGTCGTGCTCGATCAGTGCAATGGTGGTGCCGAACTCGTCGTTCACATCCAGAATAAACCGTGACATGTCTTCTTTTTCTTCCACATTCATTCCCGCCATCGGCTCGTCCAGCAGCAGCAGTTTAGGTTCGGCCGCCAAGGCGCGGCCCAGTTCCACCCGTTTCTGAAACCCGTAAGGCAGGCGACCAACAGGGGTTTTTCGAATGGCCTGAATTTCTAGAAAATCGATAACTTTTTCAACAACCTCACGGTTGGCAACCTCTTCGGCCTGCGCCCCACCCCACCACATCATCTGGCTTAACATGCCCGATTTCATATGGGTCAATCGCCCGGTCATGATATTGTCCAGCGTCGACATGCCCTTGAACAAAGCTATATTTTGGAACGTACGCGCAATGCCCTGCTTGGCAATTTGATGTGGCTTCATCGCGTGGCGTTTTTTGCCGTGAAACCAAATCTCGCCTTCTTGCGGATGATAAAACCCGTTGATCACATTCAGCATCGAGGACTTGCCAGCACCGTTAGGCCCGATGATCGCGCGCACCTCACCTTCCCGTATATCAAAAGAAATGTTCTTGATCGCTGTCACCCCGCCAAACCGCAGGGTAATGTTTTTCATCTCCATCACAGGGGCACCAATGGTACGCCCGTCAGCGGTAATATAGCTGTCTACTGCATTCATGCCGCCACCTTTTTACGTTCATAGATTGCCACGTCACGAATTTCCAGCGTTGCCGAAATAGAGCCTTTGCGGCCATCTTCATAAGTCACTTCGGTTTCGGTGTGGATATTATTAGAGCCGTCATAAAGTGCCTCCAGCAAATCGACATATTTACCGGCAATAATGTTGCGACGCACCTTTTGCGTACGGGTCAGCTCGCCGTCATCCGCGTCCAGTTCCTTGTGCAGGATCAAGAAACGATGGATTTGACAGCCCGACAACATTTCGTCTTGGGCCACGCTGGCATTCACAGCTTCAACATTGGCTTGGATCATCTCGTAAACCTTGGAATGCGCCGCAAGTTCCTGATAAGATGAGTAAGCAATATTGTTACGCTCGGCCCAGTTGCCAACAGCCGTAAGATCAATGTTGATAAAAGCCACACACATATCGCGGTCATTACCGAACACCACGGTTTCCAAAATATTGGTATAGAATTTCAGTTTGTTTTCTACAAACTTCGGCGCAAACATCAAGCCGTCTTTCAATTTTCCGACATCCTTGGCTCGATCAATGATCCGCAAATGCCCACTATCTTTTTCGATAAAGCCCGCATCCCCCGTTGCAACCCAACCCTCGGCGTCTTTGGTATCTTTGGTACTTTCGGGGTTTTTGTAATAGCACTCGAATGATCCGGCCGAACGGTAGAAAACCTCGCCATTGTCATCAATGCGCAACTCCACCCCCGGTGATGGCGTGCCGACCGTATCGGCTCGCACTTCGCCGTCGCGCTGTTGGGTAATGAAAACGCTGGCTTCTGTTTGACCATAAAGCTGTTTGAGGTTGATGCCCAATGAACGATAGAAATCGAACAGTTCCGGCCCGATAGCCTCGCCTGCAGTATAGCCCACACGCACACGGCTAAGGCCCAGTGTATTTTTCAGTGGGCCGGTAATCAACAGCTTACCAAGTTGGTATTTCAGCCGCGCCATCAGGCCGACAGGCTTACCGTCCAGCAATTTCGGCCCGACAGTCTTGGCATTTTCCATGAATGTCTTGAACAGCCAGCGCTTGAAGCGGCTGGCATCTTCCATGCGAATTTGCACAGACGTCAAAAGCCCTTCAAAATAACGTGGCGGCGCAAAGAAATAGGTTGGGCCTATCTCGTTTAAATCCGACCTCATGGTTTCGTCACTTTCAGGACAAGCGACACAAAACCCGCTCCAATAAGCCTGACCGATGGAAAAAATAAAATCGCCGACCCACGCCATTGGCAAGTAAGCCAGAACACTGTCATTCACATTCAGCTGGTCAAACTCACAGGTGCCCTTGGCGGTTTCGATAATATTGCGGTTAGACAGCACCACCCCTTTGGGCCGGCCTGTGGTACCCGAGGTATAAAGCATCACACAGGTAGTTTCAGGGCCTTGAGCGGCAAGGCGTTTGTCCATCTCGGCACACAACTCGCTTTGTCTGTCACGGCCCTGTTGTTGGATGTCCCGATAATCGAAAAGCACGGCCCGGTCATATTTCCGCATGCCGCTTGGGTCAAGAAAGACAATCCCTTCAAGGGTTTTCAGATCATCCATCACATCGATAATTTTATCGACCTGTTCTTGATCCTCTGCCACCACAAAACGCGCCGAGCAATGCTCCAACACATAAGCCATTTCTTCAGCAACCGCATCTTTATAAAGCGGAACCGGAACTGCCCCGACGCATTGCGCGGCAACCATAGCCCAGTAGAAATAGGGGCGATTGCGCCCGACAATGGCTATGTGATCACCGGGTGCAACCCCAAGTGTCAGAAACCCCAAAGCCAGGCTTTCAATTTCCTGTGCGGTTTCCGCCCATGTCCAGCTTTGCCAAATGCCAAATTCTTTTTCGCGGTAAGCAGCCACACCCCCATATTGCGCCGCATTACGTACCAATAACCGAGGCATCGTATCCAGCCCCGGAGCCGTCATCGTATCGGTCATATTTCCTCCCAAACGTCGCATAAGACGCACGCCCGAATGAACCGAATCCGGGG
>CAZMMG010000052.1:0-11475 GCA_964567355.1 uncultured Neptunicoccus sp. | reverse complement strand
TAGTCTATCTTTTGCTTAAGTGGAAGGAGAAAAAAGGGATATATAATAGAGAGATGTGTGGAATGTGAGGAGTGGGGTAAGAGAAAGTGATGGAAAGAAAAAGAGATAAGGGAAATGATTGATGAGGGGAAAATTAAAGTTATGAAAAATGTTAATGAAGGAAAAATTAAAAATGAAAGCCTTGATTTACGCCTTGCCACCAAAGCCTACCGCGTGCGCGCGTCCTTTTTGGCGGGAATGGGAAATTCGGTACAATCGCGGCTGCGCGAGTTCAAAATGCACGAAATTGATCTCTCAAACGGTGCGGTGCTGGAAAAGGGTTGCGTTTATGTTGTGCCTTTGATGGAAGGGCTGAGTCTGCCAAAGGATATAACCGCCGTTGCCAATGCCAAAAGCTCAACGGGCCGGCTTGATCTGTTTACGCGGTGCATTACCGACAGCGGCATCGAGTTTGACCGCGTTGAAGCGGGTTATAAAGGCCCGCTATACGCAGAAATAAGCCCGCGATCTTTTTCGGTTCTGGTGCGCCCCGGTATGCGGCTTAACCAAATCCGCTTTCGCCGTGGCAAATCGGTATTAAACGACGAATGGCTGCAAGTCATGCATGACGATATCGGTCTTGTTGACGGGCAAGCCCATATTGATCAGGGCTTGGGCTTTTCGGTTGATCTAGCCCTGCCGGACGGGCTGGTCGGGTACCGCGCCAAACCGCATACGGGCCTGATTGATCTTGATTTGATCAACCATTATGATCCAGCGGAATACTGGGAACCGGTCTTTGCCGAAAATGGCCGAATCATCCTTGATCCCGGGGCTTTTTACATTCTTGTCAGCCGTGAAGCGGTGCATATTCCGCCAATTTGCGCCGCTGAAATGGCACCCTATCTGGCCATGGTCGGCGAGTTCCGGGTGCATTATGCTGGCTTTTTCGACCCCGGATTCGGCAATACTGATGCCGGCGGTGCCGGTTCTCGCGGGGTGCTGGAAGTGCGTTGCCATGAGGCACCTTTTGCGCTGGAGCACGGTCAATCCGTGGGCCGCTTGGTTTATGAATATATGGCCCAAACCCCCGATATTCTTTACGGGGCAGACCTGAAATCAAATTACCAGGGACAAGGCTTGAAGCTGTCGAAACATTTTAAAACACCATAAAGGACAAAGCCGATGAAGTTACTGCGCTATGGCCCCAAAGGGCAAGAGAAACCAGGCTGTCTGGACGCGAGCGGCAATATTCGTGATCTTTCCGCCCATATCAGTGATTTTTCAGGCGACATGGTTTCATTGGAGGCCATCACGAGACTGAAAGCCCTTGATACGGCAACCCTGCCCCTTGTCGAAGGCACACCGCGCATTGGTTGCGCTTTGGCGGATGTTCCCAACTTCTATTGTATCGGGCTGAATTATGCCAAACACGCCGCCGAAACCGGATCAACCCTACCATCTGAGCCACTGGTTTTCAACAAAGCCACTTCTGCGCTGAACGGTCCCTATGACCACATCCAAATCCCCAAAGGTTCCAGCCATCTAGACTGGGAGGTGGAACTTGGTATCGTGATCGGCAGGCAAGCATCCTATGTAGCCAAGGCCGATGCGTTGAACTATGTCGCGGGATTTTGCACCATCAATGATGTCTCGGAACGCGAGTTCCAAAAAAGCCGGGGCGGTCAGTGGGTCAAAGGAAAATCCGCCCCAACATTTGCGCCTGTCGGCCCTTATCTGGTCACGGCGGATGAAATTAGCGATACGCAGAATCTGGACTTATCTTGCGCGGTCAACGGTGAAATTCAACAAAGCTCCAACACCTCTGATATGATTTTCAGCGTGGCGCAAATCATCTCCAACATGAGCCAATACCTGACCCTGCGCGTCGGCGACATCATCGCCACAGGCACGCCCGAGGGTGTGGGCATGGGGCATAAACCCCAAGCCAAGTATCTGAAAAACGGTGATATTGTCGAATTACAGGTTGAGGGTTTGGGGGCGCAACGCCTGACGGTTCAAGGCTGAGGGGGGCATAAATCACCCGTTTTCACCATATGGTCTAAAACCCATACACAGAGTTTCGGGCATTCTCTACCCCTAGTTATTCCAATAAAGAAACAACCGCCCCTGCAGCTTGCATCCGGCCTTTGGCCCGATCAAACCGCAGATAGGCAATGCCCTTGCCGCCTGCCTGCGTGTAAAGCACCCCCACAGGTTTTCCATCCGATGTGATCGGGGTTTGGGCGGGGGCTGCACCTTCGACCGCAACCGTAACCAGACCTTTGCGCAGCTCGGTTTTGTGTTTCATCCGAGCTGAAATTTCTTGGCCCACATAGCAACCCTTTTTGAAATCCACCCCGCCCAAGCGTTCAAAACCGGCTTCCAGAATATAGGTTTCATCCGGGATCAGCTCGATCCCGGTTTCGGGAATGCAATATTCCACACGGATCGCATCCCGGTTTATTACAGCGTCTTCCCCGGAATTTTCCCCATAAAGTCGCCAACCAAGCGCCGCATGGCATGGGTCGGGAAAGGCACCTTCCGGCACCGCACCCAAACCGCGCTGCACTTTCATCTCGCTGTCCGAAATCCCCACATCCGCACGCAAACGGTACATCGCCAGACGCTGGGCCAATGCGGCCGCCCGATCTGTTTTTATATCCAGCAGCCAATGCCCGTCCTGTTCCAGCAGAAAAAAATCGAACAGGTATTTGCCCTGCGGTGTCAGTAGCGCCGCATAAATCAACCCGTCTTGACGGACATCATTCGTCACCAAATCCTGTAGGAATTTGGTCGCATCCGCACCCGATATTTTCAAAACCGTTCTGTCGTTTACCTGTTCACCCATTATCAGGGTACTCCTGTTATCGCCTTCCTGCAATTTATGCGTTAAACCGACACAAGACAATCCATGAGTAAGGTAACAATGCCCGCCCCGATCTCGGTTATCATCCCCACGTTGAACACCGCCCACACAATCGGGCCAACATTGGCGTGCCTATATGAAGGCATGGCCGCATCGCTTGTTTGCGAGGTCATCCTTGCCGATGGCGGTTCTTCGGACGGGATTAAGCAGATTGCCAAGGATGTTGGGGCCAAGCTGGTTTCAGCCCCCCAAGGGCGTGGCCACCAGTTGCAGGCAGGCGCAAATGCCGCCAAGGGGCGGTGGTTGTTGATCATCCATGCCGACACAGTGCTTTCACCCAACTGGGTTGATGCCATGGCGTCCCATATCAACAACAGTCCTAAAGCGGCCTATTGCAAACTGGCATTTGACCGGCGCGGTTTTGCACCGTGTATTATTGCCGGGGCGGCAAATTTGCGGGCGGCAGTATTAGGCTTGCCTTACGGTGATCAAACCCTGCTGGTTTCGCGAAAATTATACAAAAAATCAGGCGGCTATCCTGATATTCCCCTGATGGAGGATGTCGCCCTTGCCGGTAAATTACGCGGCCAGTTACGCGCTTTGCCGATCATAGCCACAACCCGTTCCGACCGCTACATCAAGGATGGCTGGTTTACCAGATCATGCAAAAATCTGGGGACACTCACGCGGTACTTCCTTGGTGTCTCCCCCGAAAAACTGGCCAAACGTTACCGCCGTTAAAGCCCGAGCATGCGGAAAATACGCTCAACCGGGCCAACGGCGGGTTTCCGAATGCCATTGCCGCGATATTTCGGTTCCCTACCCTTCTCTGGGCTTAGATCGAACTGTAAATTATAAAGATCGGCATAAATCCCGCCATTGGCCAGCAATTCGTCATGGGTGCCTTGGGCCATGATCTTGCCCGCATCCATCACCACAATCTGATCCGCGTCCAAAATCGTCGATAAGCGGTGTGCTATTACCAGTGTTGTGCGCCCTTTAGACAACGTATCAAGGGCGGCGCGAATAGAGGCTTCAGCTTCAGCATCCAAGGCCGACGTTGGCTCATCAAGAAGTAGAATAGGCGCGTTGCGCACAATGGCGCGCGCAATTGACAGGCGTTGCCGCTCGCCACCCGAAAATGTGGATTTGGATGGCTCTATTTTGGTATCATAGCCGTGTCGCAACTTACTGATAAAGCCGTCTGCAGCCGCTGCCTTGGCCGCCGTAACACAAGCCGCCTTATCCGCCCCTTCACGACCAAACCCGATATTTTGCGTCACCGTTCCCGACAATAAAATACTATCTTGGCTGACCAGTGATATTTGGTCGCGCAAGGATTTCAGCGTCAACGATTTAATGTCCTTCCCGTCCAGCATGATTTTTCCGTTTGATGGATCAAACAAGCGCGGCAATAAATTAAATACGGTGGTTTTACCGGCCCCGGAACGCCCGACGAAAGCATAAGTCTTACCTGCCTCGATGGTCAGGGAAACATCGTTTAATGCCTGATAGCCGTCAGGATAGATGAAATCCACATGATCAAAGATAATCTGGCCCTTGGCCCGCCCGCCCTTTACGCGGTTAGGCCCATCGGTCACCGTGTTTTTCGTGTCAAAAAAACCGTAAACCCGCTCCAACGCAGAAATCCCCTGCGAGCCGACGGCAAAAGCCTGGGTCAATTTACGCCCCGGATTGGTAATGACCCCGAGGGCCGTGATCAAGCCGATCATACCGGCAATATCAATCGCGCCAGATTGCATCCGCAAAGCCACCAAAAACAAAGTTGCCCCAACAGCCAACCCTGCCAACGCCTCGACAATCGGCGTCAGGGCGGCTTGCCATTTCACGATGGACACGCGTAGCGTATACAGGCGTTCAAAGCTTTTGTTGGACGTTGCTTTAAGGGTGTCTTCCAACTGATAGGTACGCACCATGCGAATGCCCGACAGCCCCTCGTTGACCGAGCTGGTCATTTGCGCGATTTCCTGCTGGATTTCTTTCGAGGTATTACGAATACGTGACCCCGCCACACCAACAGGGGCAAAGACCAATGCGAACAAGGCGATCAATGCCAGCGTCATAGCCCAGTCTATCGACAACATCACAGCCACGGTCGCAATCAAGGTCAAGACATCGCGCAAAGAACCAAATACCGCGATGGTCGCCCCGCGCACCAACTCGATATCCGCTGAAAACCGGGCCGAAATAGCCGCAGGAGATTCAGTCAAAAGCTGGCCCAGATCCATGTCCACCAACGTATCATACATTTTACGCTGCAAATCCGCCTGAACCCGGCTTAGAATACGGTTTTGCAAAACAACATTTGAATATTGGCAAATACTGCGGGTCAGGGTCAAAAAGATAATACCAAGCGGGGCCCAATAGATAACGTCCACTTCACGGCCTTCCAGACCGGCAATGGTGAATTCCATAAATTTTGCATAACCGGCTGTTGTTATTGCGATAATCACCATCAAGCCTGCTGAAAGCAACAAATAGGGCCAATGTTTTTTGATCCAGCCATGCCATAAACGGCCATAGGCTTCGCGGACACCAAGATGTTTTGAATTTTCTGTAGTCATCCCAGTTTGGCATCCTTAGCCTATTCCAGTGCCCTCTTTATCATCATAACCGCCCATGTCCAACCAACTGTTAGATTGACAGGTTTTATGCTTTGGCCTACCAATTTTATAAAACGCCCTCTAGATTCTAGGATCTAACATATGTCTCTTCATTACGGCCGCCACCTGATGGCAATTCCCGGTCCTTCGGTTATCCCAGATCGGGTGCTAAACGCCATGCACCAAGCCGCGCCCAACATCTATGAAGGTGCTCTAGTTGATCTGACAGCAACACTTTTTCCCGACCTGCAAACGGTGGCCCGTACCAAAGGCAAGGTTGCTATCTATGTCGCCAACGGTCACGGCGCATGGGAAGCCGCGATCACCAACACCCTAAGCCGTGGCGATAAGGTTCTGGTACTGGGAACCGGACGTTTTGCCATTGGTTGGGGCGAATGGGGCATGACCACGGGGATCAAACCGCAAGTGCTGGATTTCGGCATGTCTGCGCCTGCCAACCCCGCAAAACTGGAACAGGCCCTGCGCGATGATAAAGCCCACGAATATAAAGCTATATTTGTGACCCAGACCGATACTGCATCCTCGGTAAAAAACGATATTCCCGCCTTGCGTAAAGCCATAGACGCCGCAGGACACCCCGCACTCTTGATGGTCGATTGCATTGCCAGTCTGGGCTGCGAGCGCTTCGAGATGGACGCATGGGGCGTTGATCTGGTGGTTGCAGGCTGCCAAAAGGGCCTGATGCTACCGCCCGGTCTGTCGTTTGTTTACGCCAACAAACGTGCCTTGGCCGCCCGCGCGTCGGCTGACTTGGCAACGAATTACTGGGATTGGGAGCCGCGGATGGATCCCGTTGGGTTTTATCAAAACTTCGGCGGCACCGCCCCGACCCATCACTTGTTCGGCCTGCGCGAAGCCTTGGATATTTTGTTGCACGAAGAAGGCTTGGAACAGGCATGGGCACGACAGGAACTGTTTGCAAAAGCAATCTGGGCAGCAGTTGAAACTTGGGCCAAAGAGGGTGAGCTGATGATGAATATTAGTGCGCCTGCAAACCGTTCACGCGCCGTAACCTGCATCAAAACCAACCACGGAAATGGTACAAAAATCCGCAAATGGTGCGAAGATGTTGCGGGACTGACCTTGGGCATCGGTTTGGGCATGGCAGCGGATGGAACCGCCGACTGGCACAACTCATTTCGCATTGGTCATATGGGGCACCTAAATGTACCGATGATTATGGGCACATTGGGAACTATTGATAGCGCCTTGAAAAAACTTGATATTCCACACGGCAATGGCGCATTGGATGCGGCAGCACAGGTGATTGCCAAGGTTTAATTGCAGGCATTCAAGGCCAGCGGCAAAGCCGCCTCAAACACATCCAAATCCTGCGCCCGCCCGGCGGAGACCCGAATGCAGCGGCTATAAGGTGCCACGAAAGGACGGCGGATAAACACCCCGTGTGCGGTCAGATCATCGACCACCGCTTTGGCAAAATCCGCGTCCCGCCCACAATCCATGGTGACAAAATTCGTTGCCGATGTGATCGGTTTCAAGCCGTTATTCAGCGCAATTTCGGAAAGCCTATCGCGCGCAAAGGCAACCTTTGCCACCACATCTGCCAGATAGTTCTGATCACGCAAGGCGGCCAACGCCCCGATCTGCGCTGACCGCCCCATCCCGAAATGGTTGCGGATTTTGTCAAAGCTTTTGATCAAGCCCGAATGCCCGATGGCATAGCCCACCCGCACGCCTGCCAGCCCGTAAGCCTTGGAAAACGTACGCATCCGGATAACACGTGGATCATCGGTATCAAATTCGGGCGCAGAACCAACGGGGGCAAATTCAGTATAGGCTTCGTCCAGCACCAACACAGCCCCGTTCGGCACGGCATTAATCGCCGCTTCAATGGTTGCGGCATCATGCACCGTTCCCATAGGATTGTCGGGATTGGCCAGATAAATCAGTTTAGCCCCAACAAGGCCGGCTTTTGCCACCAATGCGGCAGGGTCTTCATAATTGCCGTTGAAAGGCACCGTGACAATTTCACCGCCATATCCCGCCACATGGTAATTGAACGTCGGATACGCCCCATGCGAGGTCACAACCCTATCGCCCGGCCCAATAAGCAGCCGCACCAGATAGCCAAGCAAACCGTCGACACCTTCCCCCACCACGATATTTTCGCTGTGAACACCATAATGCACCGCCAGAGCGTTTTTCAGGTCATAACTGTCGGCAGTGCCGTACATCCACCAATCCGCATCCGCCGCCCGCATCGCGGCAAGTGCTTTGGGGGACGGGCCGAACACATTTTCATTTGCTCCCAAACGTGCCGCAAACATGCGCCCCAACCCACGTTCTTCGGTTTCGGGGTCAACAAACGGAACAGTATCGGGCAGGCTTGCGGCCAGATCAGTGTAACGCGGGCCTTTTGGCGGCAATTCATCCATATTTTATCCAATTCATGGTAGTCAGCTCGCCGCGATTAACACAAAAAAACGCCCCGATGTAAATCAATACATCAAGGCGTCTTCCAAATGGACGGTCATCGGCGTCCCCGCCTGTACCGTGTAATCAAACTGGCACATCATACTTTCCAAATGGTTAAAATATCCTCGCCGAAGGCAAATTTATTGCGCTCCGCGCGGGGGATATTTAGGGCCAATTGGAAAAACAGATCAGCCCAAAGCCGCGACGCGCTCATAAGCTGCTTTTATGGTTTTCAGCTCTTCGCCGCCCACATCAACACGGGCGCGGTTTTCCGCAACCACAGCTTCGGGCGCGTTGGCGATGAATTTTTCATTGCCCAGCTTGCCCTTGATCATGTTCAGCTCTTTTTCCAGCTTTTCGATGCCTTTTGTCAGGCGGGCTTTTTCCGCTTCGACATCGATCACATCAGCCAGCGGCAGACAAAACGTGCCGCCTTCTACGGCCAGTGTTACCGATCCTTTCGGGGCCTCAGACGCGTGCGTCAGCTCTTCAATCCGCGCCAGACGTTTGATCATGGTCAGATTGCCGGCCAATGCGGCTTTGCCCAATGCGTCCAGTTCCAGTTGAACCATCGGAATTTTGGCGCCTGCGTTGACGTGCATTTCGGCGCGAACCGAACGGATTTGTTCGATAAGGCTTACCACCCAGTTCATTTCACGCGCCGCATCTTCATCGACATAGTCCAGTGCGGTATAAGTGGGCCAATCAGCATGCACCAGCATGGTGTCGCGCTTGGCAATGTCGCCCCACAATTGTTCGGTAATAAACGGCATAATCGGGTGCAGCAGGATCAGGCACTGATCCAGAACCCAGGCCAATGTGGCCTGCGTTTCGGCTTTTATGGCTGCATCATCGCCTTGAAACAGGGGTTTGCTGAGCTCCACATACCAGTCGCAAACCTTGCCCCAAACGAATGCATAAAGCGCGTTTGCGGCATCGTTGAAACGGTATTGGTCAAGCGCAGAGTTAACCGCTTCCAGTACCAGAGCGGTTTCGCCGATGATCCATTTGTTCAGGGTTTGGTTGACCGATTTGGGGTCAAAACCTGCCTGTGGGAAAGCTTCATTAAATTCGGCAAAGCGGGCCGCATTCCACAGCTTGGTGCTGAAATTGCGGTAGCCGACAATGCGGTCTTCGGAAAGTTTCAAATCGCGCCCCATCACCGCCATGGCCGTGAGGGTAAAGCGCACCGCATCGGTGCCGTATTTACCCATCAAATCCAGCGGATCGATGACGTTGCCAGTGGATTTGGACATCTTTTTGCCCTTCTCGTCGCGCACCAGCGGATGGACGTAAACCGTTTCAAACGGGACTTTATCCATCACCTCGATGCCCATCATCATCATCCGGGCAACCCAGAAAAAGATGATGTCGAAACCGGTGATCAGCACGCGGTTGACGTTGTCGGATTTGTAGAAACGTTCCAGTTCAGAGGTCTCTTCAGGCCAGCCAAGTGTACCGAATGGCCAAAGGCCGGATGAGAACCATGTGTCTAGAACGTCGGGGTCGCGGGTCAGGGTTTTACCGCCGGACATTTCAACCGCTTCTTCTTCGGTCGCAGCACAATAGGCTTTATCGTCCACATCATACCAAACCGGCACCTGATGCCCCCACCAGAGTTGGCGCGAAATACACCAAGGCTCGATATTTTCCAACCAGTGGAAATACACCTTCTTGTCGCCTTCGGGCAGGATTTTCACCGTACCATCGCGCACCGCATCAATGGCGGGCTGCACGATTTGTTTGGTGTCGACAAACCATTGATCGGTCAGCATCGGCTCAATCACCACTTTCGAGCGATCGCCAAACGGCTGCATGATTTTTTTGTTCTCGACATATGGCTCACCGTCAACCATCACCGCCAAGCCTTCGGCGGTAATGTCGGCGACCACGCGTTTGCGGGCATCGGAACCCGAAAGCCCACGGTACTCATCAGGCACAAGGTTCATCGCCGCTATCATGGCCTCATCAAAATCCTGCGTGCCATTGGCAATCGCCTGGGCCACGGCAGCCTCTTCTGCATAGGGTTTACCATCGGCGC
Organism: uncultured Neptunicoccus sp.; assembly: GCA_964567355.1. GTDB lineage: Bacteria > Pseudomonadota > Alphaproteobacteria > Rhodobacterales > Rhodobacteraceae > Amylibacter. Next base: position 1,505 of record CAZMMG010000052.1, on the reverse strand, counting down.
GCATCGCCCCCTTGGTGTCCATCAGGTTATACATCGGGATGCCACCGCGTTTGGCAACTTGGTAGTCGTTGAAGTCATGCGCACCGGTGATTTTCACCGCGCCTGAGCCAAAATCAGGGTCAGGGTATTCGTCCGTGATAATCGGGATCAGGCGGCGGTGTTCCTTCGGCCCCACAGGAATTTCGCAAAGCTTGCCGACCAGCGGCGCATAGCGTTCATCGGTGGTAAACACCGCCACAGCCCCGTCACCCAACATGGTTTCGGGACGTGTGGTGGCGATGGATATGTAATCACGTGTCTCGGTTAGCGTGACATTGCCGTCTTCATCTTTTTCGATGTATTCATAAGTTTCACCGCCGGCCAGCGGGTATTTGAAATGCCACATGTGACCGTCGACTTCGATATTTTCGACTTCCAGATCGGAAATGGCGGTTTCGAAATGCGGATCCCAGTTTACCAGACGTTTGCCTTTGTAGATCATGCCCTTGTTGTAAAGATCGACAAAAACCTTCAGCACCGCATCGTGAAAGCCTTCGTCCATAGTGAAACGGTTGCGATCCCAGTCACATGACGCGCCAAGGCGTTTTAGCTGGTTGATGATAATATCACCGGACTTTTCCTTTTGCTGCCAGACCCGTTTGACAAAATCCTCGCGGCTCATATCGCTGCGTTTACCTTCACCGTTGGCGGCCATTTCGCGTTCCACAACCATTTGGGTGGCGATGCCCGCGTGGTCCTGACCCGGTTGCCAAAGTGTATCAAAGCCGCGCATCCGGTGCCAGCGCACCATGATGTCCTGCAATGTGTTGTTGAACGCGTGGCCCATGTGCAGCGAACCCGTCACATTCGGCGGCGGGATCATGATGCAAAAGCTGTCCATGCCGGGTTTGGCATTGGCACCGGCTTTGAACGCACCGGATGTTTGCCATTTTTCAAACAATGCCGCTTCATTGGCTGCCGCATCAAAGTTCTTTTCCATCGCCATTTTATTTGCCTTAAATCAGTGTTTGGATGGCTTTTACATGGGCTTTACCCGAAGGGGAAGGATCAAATTGCACGATCGATTTTTGTACTCAGACGGATCAGGCTTTCGGATGATTTAACCCCGTCCAATGCCCCGATCTGATCCAGCAAATTATCCAGTTCCGACGTAGTGTTGGCTGCAACTTGCAGCACCAGATCAAAACGGCCAGAGGCGGTAAATGCCTGTTCCACATGGGGTATTGCTTTCAGCCGCCCGATGATGCCCACCTGTTTTGGTGGATCGATTTGCAACAGAACCGCAGCGCGAATACGCGCCGCTGTTGCCGCATCCGTCAGGCGCACAGTATAACCCGCAATGATACCGCGCCGTTCCAACCGGTCTATGCGGGCCTGAACCGTGGTGCGGGCCAGCCCCAGATCGGCGGCAAGGGTGGAAACCGGCAGCCGCGCATTTGCTGCAAGGGCAGCTATCAAGCTTTTATCTATCTCGTCCATCATACATATCGCCTATATGTTCGTCA
>CAZMMG010000051.1:0-11490 GCA_964567355.1 uncultured Neptunicoccus sp. | reverse complement strand
CGCGCGCGGGGCGGGCTAGTCTGGAGGGAGGTGGAACATTAACCCGGAATGCCCGGCCGGGCCTTTGGCGCGATCGAAAACGAGGCCGCGAAACGTTGGTCGCTAAACGCAAGCCGGATCATTCACCGGTTTGGAAATTTGCGGACGGGGGCACAAATCATGATGGTTGCAACTGCATCCCCGCACCGCAAGCATGCGTTTGAAGCAGCAGAATTTTTGATGGATTATCTAAAAACAGATGCGCCTTTCTGGAAGAAAGAGCATTTCAAGGATGATGCGGGATGGGTGGATAGCAAAGCTACTGACGAAGACGCAAAAAAGCGTTGGTCTACCTAACCCAAGTTATCTAGCTCACGGCGCATTGCTTCCGCTTCACGGCGCGCTGCGCCCAACCCTTGCATTGCCGCATCACGTTCGGCTTCGGCTTGGGCTGCTTTGTTGATCAATTCGCTTTCACGCGCATGCAGGTAGGTTACGGCTTCATCGCGCTGTTCTTCGGCTTCATGCAGGCGTGAGGCAAGATCGTCGATTTCATCGACATTATTTGAATTGATGCGCCGCAAACGTCCGTACCCCATCCGGGCAATCCACCCCAGAAAGAAAAAAATCATAAAGGCGGCAGAGATTGCGGTAATCAGCTCATTCTTGTCCATTATCGGTATCCTTTTTGATCACCTTAAACTCGATGCGCCGGTTCAGGGCGCGACCATCTTCGGTGTTATTGTCTGCAATAGGTTGGGTTTCGCCATAACCTTTTGCAATCATCTTGTCGGTTTTGATGCGTCGGTCTAGCAACGCGTTTAGAACCGCATTCGCCCGGGATTGACTGAGGGCAGCGTTTGACTCTTCACCGCCTTGGCTGTCCGTATGACCGGCAATTTCAAATCGCGTATCGGGGCATTTGGCAAGAAACTCTGCAATATTGTCGATCACGCCCAAGCTGCCGGCTTCGATGCTTGCTGACGAGGGGGCAAAGTTGATTTTACGGGCTGCCAAAACAGCAGATATCTGTTTTTCACACGCCGCATCGCTGATGGTGGTTTTAACAGGTTTTATGATCAGGTTCGGATCAAACCGAACATCCATTTTGTAATTTGCGTCTGCCCCTATCCGGGTGGCAAAGATATGCGAAATAATCGAGGCGATGTTTTTCTTGTCACTTCTGCCTTTAATCGTAATCAAATCAGGTTGCACCATAAGACTGCCATTGTGCATGTGGGATAAGGCTTCTAGCCCGGCCATCGCGCGCAGGGTCCATCCATCCGGTAAGCTTTCGACAATGCGGGTCTTGTTGTGGGTTTTGTCTTTGCCAAACAAAGATGCCGCATAGGCGGAAATGGCTTTTTTGCGAAGCTTATCGGGTAGTCGGCCTTGCATTTGCACAAGACCTTCAGGGCTTTTGGTGACGGTGAAATCGGGAACGATGATTTTGCCCGTTTGGCCATCGATTAGCGGTTTCGGGGTTAAAACCGCTTGCAGGGAAAACAATTTTGGTAAGGCGTTTTCCAGTGTTGCAACCGCATTATCAAAGGTTTTCTGTTCAACATCAGCCGAAGCGATCAGGGAAATATCGGAGTCTGACAGGGTGATGGTGCCTGAACGGATGTCTTTCATCGCATCAATTGACAGGATTATGGCCGCACTCCAGTCGGTCGTCGGGACGCCTAAACCCACTACGCATGGAATGTCGCCTGTAAGGTTGACCGCACGCAAAGCACGGATGATTTTGGTGCGGGCAAAATTTGTGTCGGCGGAACAGGTGTCAAGCTCGCTTTGGCCATCAACGATTTTCAAGCGAAACAGAAAAGGGGCGATGACGGGGCGCGGGGCAGAAATATCAAGAACCAGTTTCAAAAATTTAGGCTTACCCATTGCCAATGATTTTTGCAGGTTTTGCTGTTCTTCCGGGGTGTCGGAAACCGCCGTTACCTTGACCCGCGCGGGGGTGATACTGATTTTTGATCGCGGCACTTGTTTTAAGCGTGACAGGCCGAAATCAACCGAGGCTTTCCAGCCTTTGGGCGCGGGATAATCCGCTTGTTCCAACATATCAGTGATTTGTATATCTGCCGCAATGTTACGCACGCGTTCCAAAATATAGGTGCGCCCCGTTGATGGTGGCACCAAGCCGATAAGCGAGACCCGTTCAACATTACGCAAAACTTCCAGTGAAAACTTGGGCGGCTGTAAACCTTTGGGCTGTGACACGTTGGTATGATTATAAACGCGATTTTGGCTGATCTCGCTACTGATCAATTGCAGGGTTCTATAACGCGCGGTTTCATTTTCAGCCAAGCCGCCGACGATTACTTTGTAGCCGTCGGTTCGAATCGTTGCCCAACTTTCATCCGCCTCAATTAAAAGCGTGGTCAACTGGCGCTCTGTTTGACGTTCTATACTTTTAACCAGCCCAGTTGCTCCGAACACAGCCAAGGCACATGCAAGAACGAAACTGATCGCTGCTGTCAGAAGGGCGGTTCGCCGCATTTTTTAGCCTTTGTGAATATCCCGTGACCCACTTTTTAGGCCATGGAGAAGAGGCTTTCAAGCACCAATCCCGTTTGCGCTCAGGATAAGCGACAATCCCCAAAAAACCACGGGGATCAGCCCTGCATCGCGGTTGGAGCGAAACAGTTTCAGGCAGGTATCAGTGCTGTCGATGTCAAGCTGCCGCAACTGCCACAGCATATGCCAGCCGAAAAACCAAATGCCTGCCAGTGTGATGATAAGCGGCATTGTCCCCGCATTATCCAGCAGGGCAAAAAGGGCGGCGAATATCATCAATGTGACTGTGCCGACCAGAAATTTTGAAAGCCATGCATGGGTGTTGTTGCCAAACAGGCGAGCGGTAGATTTAACCCCGATCAGCGCATCGTCCTCTTTATCTTGGTGAGCGTAAATAGTGTCGTAAAACAATGTCCAGCTGATGCCCGCAAGATACAGCAAAACCGGTGCCCATGTCAGGCTGCCGGTATGTGCGGCCCATCCCAGTAACGCACCCCAGTTAAAGGCAACACCCAAAAAAACCTGCGGCCACCATGTGAAGCGTTTGGCGAAGGGGTATATCAATACGGGCAGAAGTGCGGCTACGCCCAAAGCAATTGCAAAGCGGTTGAAGGTCAACAACACACCGAATGCAAGAGCGGCTTGCACGATCATCCAGCACGCGGCTTGTTTGGTGGTGACTTGCCCCGAAGGTATCGGGCGCGATTTGGTGCGCTCGACTTTACCGTCAATATCGCGGTCAGATATGTCGTTCCATGTACATCCCGCGCCGCGCATCAGAAATGCCCCGATGGCGCAAGCGACAAAAATCCATGCGTCACCCCAAGTGGCCCCGTTCGGGTCACCTAGCGTCGCCAACAATAGCCCCCACCAACACGGGATCAACAACAACCATGTGCCTGCGGGCCGGTCTGCGCGTGACAGGCGCAGGTAGGGTCGCGACCAAGCCGGACAAAACCGGTCAACCCAGTTTTTATCGGTGGCGTCAGAGACGCGACCCTCAACTTTGGCTGGTTTCTTGCGGGTTTCGGACATAAGTTCAGACCATGACAGTTAAAGCTAAAATCAGACTCTTTGTAGACGCGCCTTTGGGGGTAGGGCAATCCCTATCGCTGCCGCGCGAACAGGCGCATTATATTACCGGCGTTATGCGCCAGAAAACGGGTGCGTTTATTGCGGTTTTTAATGGCCGCGATGGTGAATGGCAGGCTGAATTGATCGAGGCGGGCAAACGCCGTGCAGTTTTGGTTTGTCAGACCCGATCCAAAACCCAAACCACCCCGCCCGATTTGTGGCTGTATTTCGCCCCGATCAAAAAGGTGCGCACCGATTTTATCGTCGAGAAAGCCGCCGAGCTTGGTGTGGCAAGAATTTGCCCAGTGCAAACTGATTTCACCAATTCGGAACGGATCAGACAAGATCGGCTGCAAGCCCACGCGGTGGAAGCCGCCGAGCAATGTGGCGAGGTATTTGTCGCACCGGTGGAAGATTTGCAAAAACTGGATACGGTTTTGGCAAACTGGCCCGCTGATCGCAGGTTGTTGTTTTGTGATGAAACGCTGGTGGGTGCGGCAACGGCAGGTTTGACCGGTGGCAAGGGCGAAAAATGGGCGATCCTGATCGGGCCTGAAGGCGGTTTTTCGGATAAGGAAATTGAACGGCTGCGGGGGATGACGGCGACCCGCCCGATCAGTCTTGGGCCACGCGTGTTGCGTGCGGACACCGCTGCGGTTGCGGCCATAACGCTGTGGCAAAATGCATTGGGGGATTGGCGATGAGCTTTGTCAGACCCCCGGTTATGACGCATTTGGTGAAATGGCGTGAAGCCTATGTTGTTGGGTTTTTACTGCTATTTGGCTTGTGGCTGTTTTTATATGGCGCAACTACGCTGAACCTGGTTGCGCAGGGCCTTGGGCTGGTGATCTCGCTTGTCGGGATCATCTTTTTGTACATTACACTTCAACGGATTCGTTTTAAGCGGGCGGAAACAGCCCCCGGAATGGTTGAGGTGACAGAACGCGAGATCAGCTATTTCGGGCCGTTGCACGGCAAAACCATCTCGCTGGAAAGCCTGCGCAAAATCGAGCTGCGCGAAAGCGAGGCTTACGCCGCGATTTGGGTGCTGCATTATGCGGCGGGTGATCCGATGATTGTGCCGATCTCGGCCAAGGGATCAGATCGGCTGTTCGATGCCTTCACCGGTCTTTCGGGGGTGAAAATGGATGTATTGGTAAAGGCCATCAATCAGGTGCCGGTGCATAATCAAATAATATGGGAACGCGGATTAACCATCTTATCCTCTTGACACTCAGGCGTGAAACTGTCCCTGTCGCGCCAAACATTTTTTCAGGGAGTAAGATCATGTCGATCCCACAAACAGGCGGCGGGCCTATCGAGAACCGCGCACAATTAGCAGAATATTTGGCCGAAGGCTGTAAGCCGAAAGCAGACTGGCGCATCGGTACCGAACATGAAAAGTTTGGCTACGACAAGGACACGTTGTTGCCCTTGCCCTACGATGGGCCGCGTTCCATCAAGGCTATGCTGGAAGGCCTGCGCGACGAGTTTAATTGGGCCCCGGTGCTGGAAGCGGGCAACATTATCGGTCTGGAAAAAGACGGTGCTAACGTGTCGTTGGAACCGGGCGGGCAGTTAGAACTGTCGGGGGCTCCCTTGGAAACCATCCACGAAACTTGTGACGAGGTTAATGAACACCTCAAGCAAGTGAAATCCGTCGCTGATCGTATCGGAGTGGGTTATATCGGGCTGGGGGCCTCGCCTGACTGGACGCACGATCAAGTGCCGATGATGCCGAAAGGCCGCTACCGTTTGATGACTGATTACATGGGGCGTGTGGGCAGCCATGGCACGCAGATGATGTACCGCACCTGTACGGTTCAGGTTAATCTGGATTTCGGCTCCGAGGCCGATATGGTGAAAAAAATGCGTGTGGCATTGGCGTTGCAGCCAGTGGCAACCGCGCTTTTTGCCGACTCGCCGTTTTTTGAAGGCAAGGAAACCGGCTACAAAAGCTGGCGCTCACGGGTATGGCGTGATTTGGATGCAGCCCGCACTGGCATGTTGCCGTTCGTGTTTGAAGAGGGCATGGGGTTTGAACGGTGGGTTGAATACATGCTGGATGTGCCGATGTATTTTGTTTACCGCGACGGTAAATATATCAATGCGCTGGGTCAGTCGTTCCGTGATTTTCTGCAAGGTAAATTGCCTGCACTGCCCGGCGAAACGCCGACGATGTCCGATTGGGCTGATCATCTGACCACCTGTTTTCCCGAAGCACGGTTGAAAAAGTTCATTGAAATGCGCGGCGCGGATGGTGGCCCGTGGCGGCGGATTTGTGCGTTGCCGGCTTATTGGGTCGGGCTGATTTATGATCAAACCGCGCTCGATGCGGCGTGGGATTTGTGCAAAGACTGGGATGCGCAAACCCGTGAGGCTCTGCGTGTAGCCGCTTCTGAAAAGGGGATAGCCGCCAAGGTCGGCAATATCTCGATGTTGGATTTGGCGCGTGAAACCGTGGCGATTTCGCGTGCGGGGTTGGCGGCGCGGGCACGACCCGGTGCGGGCGGGATGATCCCTGACGAGACACATTTTTTAAACGCTTTGGAAGAGGTGATTGAAACCGGCATGTCACCTGCGTGTGAACTGGTTCATAAATATCGCGGTGAATGGGGCGGGGATATGAAGCAAGTTTATGCGGAATATAGCTATTAAAGCCGAATGTCCCAGATAGGACACATGTCAACCAATTGATATTGTTTGATTTATAGGTTAATATGCAAAGCTTTCCGCAAATTACTATGGTGTTGTAAAAGGCCGCGTTATGCGGCCTTTTATCAATTTATAATTTTAAGATTCTGCCAACGGATCGGGGCCGAAACGGTTGTCGCCCTCGGTTCCGCGTGTCACGAACAGATATAGAATATATAAGAAACCAATCAGCGGCACAAAGGCGATCAATAGCCACCAGCCGCTTTTGTCTTTGTCGTGCATGCGTCTGATTGCAACACAAATGTTAGGAGCCAACAGTCCCAAGGCTACAATTAAGGACAAAATAGGTATGCCAGTCATGCCATCTATCACGTTCGCAACAACCGTAAGAATAACGAAGAAAAGATAGAACCACCAGTATTGTGATCTTTGTCCGCGCCCTTGAATTGTGAAGTAATTGTTTAAACAAAATTTAACCGCTGTCATAAAATCCATAATCATCCCCTTTTACCGATCTTAGGCTCTGTGCCCTTTAAGATACGTTTTATATTTTCCATATGTTTGACCCATATGAACATGGTCAAAACCATCGCCATTACTACAGAAGAATTCGGATCAATCAAGTATAACCATGTGGGGGCTAAAAGTGATGCGATCAAAGCCGATGCCGATGAAATCCGTATAACGATTGCTGTGGCAAGCCATGCCAGACAAGTGGCAAGCCCGGCAAACGGGTTTATCGCCAGCAATATGCCCAGAAAAACTGCAACGCCTTTGCCGCCTTTGAATTTCAGCCAGACTGGATAAAGATGGCCTAGAAAGGCGGAAACGCCTGCGATTTGTGCGGCTGTTTGCCCGAAAAAATAACTGGCCAGCAGGACGGCAATCGCGCCTTTGCCCATATCGAACACAAGCGTCAGGAACGCGGCCGATTTGTTGCCGGTGCGCAAAACATTGGTGGCCCCGATGTTGCCCGAGCCGATGTCGCGCAAATTCCCCAACCCCATGATTTTGGCGATCACCATGCCAAAGGGGATGGATCCAAGCAGATAGGCGCAGCTTGCGACGGCAATGATGGTGGTAAGGGGTAAATCAAATGCTGGGTACATTATGGAGTGCTCCTGACTTGGGGAAAGGCAGCATTGCATTCCCTTCTTGTTTTGTAACGTAAGGCATAACGTCTGGGAAGCGTGCTAATTGCATCATCTTATATTGACATAGTTGACGTATGGTAAGGCGCGCCTTAGGCTTTTGCCTGCAAACGCTGAGGAAATTACAATGGCAAATGATTTGGAAGATTTTAAAACAGTGGCTGAAAACTATGCCAAAGCATGGTGTTCATTATCACCAGAGGCCGTCGCCTCTTTTTATGCAGAAGACGGGCAAATTTCGATCAACAAGGGCGATGTTTTAAAAGGGCGTGATGCCATTGCTGAAATGGCAAAAGGATTTTATGCGGAATTTCCTGATCTGATTGTTCATTGTGATGCGCTCCGACTGTCAGGCTCGCATGCACTATTTGTTTGGACGCTGGAAGGGCACCATTCCGAAACCAAGAATTTTGTGAAAGTCGGTGGTTGGGAAGAATGGGAGCTTGATGATGATATGAAAGTGAAATCATCGCTTGGCTGGTTTAACGGGCTGGAATATGAGCGTCAAATTGCAGAAGGTCTGTAAGCTACCCGATATTGTAAATTTCCTGTCCCCCAAGGTATGTACGTAATACAACGCCTTGCATTCGTCGCCCGTCGAAGGGGGTGTTTTTCGACTTTGATTTCAGCGTGGTACGGTCCAGCACAAACGGTTTATCCGCATCGAACAACACCAGATCGGCAGGGGCACCTTTTGCCAGACGGCCCGCTGCAAGCCCCAACAGTTTCGCCGGGTTCAGCGACAAGGCGCGCCACAGGGTCGGCATATCCATATGGCCGCCGTGCACCAGTTGCATTGCGGCAGGCAGCAGGGTTTCCAACCCCACGGCGCCTGATGCGGCCTCTTCAAACGGCAGGCGTTTGCTTTCCTCGTCTTGCGGTGTGTGCATCGAGCTGATGATGTCGATCAGGCCCGATGCCACCGCTTCAACCGTGGCAATACGGTCGGTTTCATGGCGCAGGGGTGGTTTGACCTTAAAGAAAGTGCGGTAGCCCTCAATATCCATCTCATTCAGCGTTAAGTGATGGATCGATGCGCCTGCGGTTACATTCAATCCCGCTGCTTTGGCGCGTTCCAGCACCGGCAGGGCAACGGCGGTGGATATTTGATCGACGTGATAGCGCACGCCGGTCATTTCCACCAAGGCCATGTCGCGTTCCAACTGAATACGTTCAGCCATGGGGGAAGCACCCGGCAATCCCAGCTTGGTGGCAAATGGGCCTGATGTGGCGGCGGTTCCGCTGCTAAGGGATGGTTCTTGAATATGGCCCATTACCAGCGCATTCAGACCCTTGGCGTAAGTTAGGCAACGCCCGAAGATTTTATTGTCGACAATCACGCTGTCCGCATCCGAAAATGCCACCGCGCCCGCATCTTGCAAAAATCCTATCTCGGCCATCTCGCGGCCTTGTCGTTCTTTGGTCAGGGCGGCCATGGGCAGGACATGAACGGCGGTGTCCTCGAGGGCGCGCAAGTGGGCGAATTGCAGGGTTTCGGGGCTGTCTATTGCGGGTTCGGTATCGGGGCGCAGTACCATCGTGGTAACACCGCCTGCCGCCGCTGCAGATCCTGCGGATGCAAAACTTTCTTTGTGCCGTTCGCCCGGCTCGCAGACCTTCACACCAATGTCGATAATGCCGGGGGCAAGGCATTTTCCAGCGCAGTCGATGGCTTTGCCTTTGGGCGCGTTGTCATAGGTGATTTCGGTGATTTTGCCGTTTTCAAGGATGACAGAGCCGATTTTGTCAGTACCTGCTTCAGGGTCGATCAGGCGGGCGTTTTTCAGGATAAGGGTCACGCATTCCCCCCTTGGATACGCCGCATAAGACCATAGACTTTACGGCCGTCGGGAATGCGTTCAAACCCGACATTCACAGTATGGGTTCCGTTTTTGTTACGTCGGATGCGTTTGAAAAAGTAGATTGTCGCAGGATCATTATCCTGAAAATCAAGCTGCGTTTCAGCCGTGATCGGATAGGATTTCATGCCTCTGCCTTTGATCGGCAGATCAGTTGCAATCAGGGCGCGTTTATCTGTCAGCGTGTACCATGTTCTTTTGCGCATATAGCTGCCACCGTAAATAGCGGTGAAGATAATAAAAATTCCGATACCAAAATGCGGCAGGCCGAAGAGCCAGAAAAACCCGCCTGCCTGTAGTGATGTTGCCATCCAGAAAAGGGCAAATCCCGCAAAAATACAGCCGAAAAAGATGATAAATATAGTGGCGGGCTTTATCACAATAGAGGCATCCGGCCGCCCTTGCCATAAAATACGCTCGCCGGCATCAAGAATGCCCTCCCATGCGGTATTCGTAGGGGCGTTGTCAGGGCTTTTGCTGTCATTAAAGCCAACTTTACGGGTCATGCCATTGTCCTTTTATTGGTTTTTGATCCGCGCATCCCATCTGCCAACAAATGCATCGCGGCCATGCGCACCGCCACGCCCATCTCGACCTGTTCCTGTATAACCGAGTGGGTCACATCGTCGGCGATGTCGCCGTCGATTTCAACGCCCCGGTTCATCGGCCCGGGGTGCATCACGATGGCGTCGGGTTTGGCGTTGGCCAGTTTTTGCGTATCCAGTCCCCAGCGGTGGTAATATTCGCGTTCTGACGGGATAAAGGCCCCGTCCATGCGTTCGCGTTGCAGTCGCAGCATCATTACCACATCGACGCCTTTCAGGCCCTCGTTCATGTCGTGAAACACCTCGGCCCCGAACCGATCGATGCCCGAGGGCAGCAGGGTTCGCGGTGCGATCAGGCGGATGCGACTTTCCATTTTGTTGAGCAGAAAAATATTCGAGCGGGCCACACGGCTATGCGCAATATCGCCGCAAATCGCCACGGATAGACGGTGTAAGCGGCCCTTGGCGCGTCGAATGGTCAGTGCATCAAGCAGGGCTTGGGTCGGGTGTTCATGGCGGCCATCGCCCGCGTTCAGCACGGCGCAATTGACTTTTTCCGACAGCAGATCAACCGCGCCAGATTGCGGGTGGCGCACTACCAGAAGATCGGGGTTCATCGCGTTCAGGGTCAGAGCGGTATCGACAAGGGTTTCGCCCTTTTTGATCGAGGATGCGCCCAAGGCCATGTTCATCACATCCGCACCCATGCGTTTGCCGGCCAGCTCGAAGCTGGCTTGGGTTCGGGTGGAATTTTCAAAAAACATATTGATTTGCGTCAGGCCCGCCAAAACATTGGAATGTTTGTTGGCTTGGCGGTTCAGGTCGACGTAACTTTCGGCCAGATCGAGAATCGTTGTGATATCGGCAGGTTTTAGCTGTTCTATTCCCAGAAGGTGGCGCACCGAAATTCCCATGAAGGCCCTCATAAGCTATTTTGCTGCTTATAAGATGGGTGCGGTGCCAAAACAAGGGATTTACGCGGTGCGTCAGAGTTTCTATTCTGCATTTGAACATGGAAGTGATGGATGACCCCCGATCTTGATTATAGTGCTGCCAAAGCTGCCCTGATGTGGCAGGTTGAGCTGGGTATCGATGAATGTATTTCCGAGAACCCGATCAACCGGTATGATGTGAAGCCGCAAAAGCTGAAGTTGGGGCCGACATCGAATATCGCGCCTGTAAGTGCGCTGCCGGCGGTGCCGCTTCAGGAAACTGCGGTTGATATAGCAAGCATGATGGCGGCGCGCTGTGCCGATTTGACTGCGTTGCGCGATGCGATGGCAGTGTTTGATCACTGTGCTTTGAAGAAGGGTGCCAAAAAGCTGGTGTTTGCCGATGGCAACCCTGTTGCGCGGGTGATGATCATCGGCGAGGCCCCGGGCCGCGAAGAGGATGCGCAAGGTTTGCCGTTTGTCGGTGCTGCGGGGCAGTTGTTGGACAAGATGTTTGCGGCTATTGGCATGGGGCGTGCGGGACAGGGTGCACAAGACACGCTTTATATCACCAACGTGATGCCGTGGCGCCCACCGCAAAACCGCGAACCAGAAGTGGAAGAAATTACCATGATGCTGCCGTTTTTGAAGCGGCATATTGAGCTGGTAAATCCCGATGTGATTGTATTGATGGGCAATACTTACAGTCAGGAGGATAAGGGGCATGACCTTAGACTCATCGCCGAGCCCACGGATATAAAGACTATTT